>JAUCPW010000022.1 GCA_030373045.1 Candidatus Fermentibacter sp. | reverse complement strand
GGCATACGAGATACACAGCGCTGTCTCGTGGGCTCGGAGATGTGTATAAGAGACAGTGACGAGGGCGTGGTGGGGGCTCACGGCCGAGGACCTCGGCGAGCTCGTGGAGGGGCTCGCGCAGGAGGGGCTCGTCGACCGGAAGGTGGCGAGGGCGGCGAGGGCGGCGATCAAGATCGGGAGGGCGATCGGGAGGGCGAGGGGGCGGTGAGGTGGATCATGCAATCGGGGGAGTGGGAGGTCGGGGCGCGGACGGTCCCCGGCGTTCCCGGGAGGATCCCCGACTTCGCGACCGTGTGGGTGAGGTGGCGGGGCAGGGTGGTGTTGTTCTGGGACGAGGGGATCGGCAGGGCGTGAGGAGGTGCGGATCATGAGCGGCGGGAGATACAACTACTTCTATCGTGACGACCTTCGGCGGTGGGAGGCGAGCGACATCGCCGCGACCCTCGTCAGGCTCGGGTGTGAGGACGCCTCCAGGAAGGTCGCCGAGCTCGCGGGGCACCTCGAAGCGGCGGAGAAGATCCGAGCTGAGACGGAGGACGTCCTGCGAGCGGTCGAGTGGTACGCATGCGGGGACTACTCCTCGGAGACGGCGGTGCAGGTCGTCGAGGAGTGGAGGAAGAAGCGCGCGGGCTTTTTCCCATACAGCCTTTCGACCCGATCGAGCGGGACCGTGGAGTCCCTTCGTCGGGGGTGGAGCACCAACGCGGCGGAGCCTCTCCTGCGTCGCGGGGACATCGCTTGGACGAGCGAGGAATGGAGGATGTGGGCGGACTGGATGGTTCCCGAGGGGCGGTCGTTCTCCGTGTACCAGCTCGTTGACCGACCGTGCCGTGCTGTCTCCCTGGGAGTATGCCGGCCGGAGGAGTGGTCAATCACGTTCACCCAGTCGCCCGTCGCCCACTTCGTCCCCGGCGACGTCGTCCGCATCGACGGGAGCCGAACGGGGAGGGGGGCGGACGCTTTCTATTGCACCCTCTGGATGGAGCCGGGAGGTGATCATGCGTGACGACCAAGCTCTGAACGTCATCGGGTGGATCGCCGAGCTCGTCCAGGACCGCGACCGGCTGCGGAACGACGAGGATCTAGCGGACGCGGGGCAGCGAGCCCTGTCCAACGAGCTGGCTGAGGTGAGAACCATCCTCGGCTGGAAGGAGGGCGAGACCGCCGACGCCGCTCGGGCGGTCGTCGCAGAGCGCGACGTCCTGCGGGCCGAGGTGGTCCTGCTTCAGCAGGAGCTCGGACTCATCCGCGTTATGGTGGGCTGGAGGGAGGGGAAGACCGTCGACGCGGTTCGAGCCGGCCTCGACGTCTCTCGCGCGGAGGGGAGGCGGGAGGAGCGTGAGCGGATTCGCGGTATCGCCCGCGAGACCGAGGACGCGCTAGACTTCGTGCTCGACCTCATCGGAGGAGAACAGTGAATTACGACCCGCTCCGACTCGCGGGGATGACGACGTTCACCCTCGACACCCGCGTCGATCGCGACCGACACGACGACCTCCGAGCTGGCCTGTGCGTCACGTCCGTGGACCCGGTTCCGGTCACGCGGGACCCGTGGGACCCTGACGAGCTCAAGGTGTGGGCCGATGGTGGCGTGCCGATTCGGCGCACGATCAGGTTCAGAGTCGCGGTCCGCGAGGCCTGCGTCATTCGGTCTGTCATAGTGGCCGAGGACTGCGCTAGTGATTGGTTCATCGTTCAGCTCCCCAGGGGCTTCCAGGCTCCTGGAAGCGTGATGACGGTCGACGTCGTGCGGTGTAGGACCGCTCATCCTCCCTACTTCCGCTGCGTGCTCGTGGGCAACCTCGTATCGAGAAGCGAGCTGGACGTCTGGCACGCATCCCTGGCGAAAGCAGAGTGACCATGGCCGTCTACGTCGACGATATCATCGTGTACCCGGGGGCGAAACCTCCGTTCCACCGTGGGTCCTGCCACATGACGGCGGATACCCTCGACGAGCTGCACGCGGCGGCGAGGGCGATCGGGATGAGGCGGTCCTGGTTCCAGGACCACAAGCTCGCCCCGCACTACGACCTGACCCCCGCCCGGCGCGCGGACGCCGTCCGCCTCGGCGCCGTCGAGGAGACGTGCCGCGAGGGGGTCCTTCGCAGGCGCGCCGCGAGGGTCGCGGAGGGCGGCCGATGATCCCCGCCGCCGCGCTCCGCGGCCCGCGCCACGCGAGGGTCGTCTACCAGGGCAGGATCGGGCTCCATCGCTCCGTTGCGAGAATCATCGTCATGTCCTTCTTGGACTGGCAATTCTTCATGGAGTGGCAGTTCATGCCGGTCACGCTCCGAGAGGAGCGGGCGAACATCCGTCTCCCAGAGGATCGATGACCTGGGAAGTAATCGGCCCCGGCAGGTTGCCGGATGACGTACATGTGAGGTGTAGCAATTGTAACCGGACGCGCATGAAGATGACCAGGATGGCGAAGACGTACGTGAGATGGAGTTCATGACAAACATCACCCCATGGAGGATCAGTGATGAAGGCGGACATCGACGAGATTATCGCTGACTACGAGCAGGTCGAGGCCAGCCTGGCGGCTATTCTCGCGCTCGCGCTAGGTCTTCCCGCTCGCACGAGTACGCTGGCGATGGCACACGATCTCGCGCTCCATCTTCGCCAGGTCGTGGCCGATCTGGAGAAGACGTGTAAGGTCGGCGGGGTAGATCATGCGGGAGCTGCGGAAAATTATCTGTCGCTTGTGGCTCGACTGACGATGCCGCCCTCTAACCCCGTCGATCGCATCGCGTGCCGGTGTGATGTTCTCCATTCGCTGTGCAGTATTTCTTTCGTCAGGCCCTGCGGAGAGTGCGAGCTAGGAGGAGTCGTCTGTAATTCACAGGCGATTGTTTGGCTCCACGAACCTGCGCTGAACCCGCCCTCCTCTGACACTTATGGCGCCTACCTGTGCGAACAGCATGCGATATCGCTTTATCCCTCCGGACTCCACGCACCGACTGGCGTCAAGGTGGTCGGGGGATGGAGGACCACCAACATGGACCAGGCACGGCGATGGCAGCTCGGGCAGGAAGCAGCCCCCGACGGTGCGAGGGACCGCTGATGACCCTCCTTTCCCGCCCTACCTGGCCCACGCGACCCACCGCCCCCGCGGCGCCCCCGTGCCTCGACGGGCTGCGCGACTACCAGTGCGACGGCGTGGCCTGGCTCCGCTCCCGCCTCGACCGCGGCCTGTCGTCCGCGCTCTGGGACGAGATGGGCCTCGGGAAGACCGCGCAGAGCCTCCGGGCCCTCCCCCTCCGCGCGCGGTGCCTCGTCGTCTGCCCGGCCTCCGTGCGAGGGCAGTGGATCGCCGAGACGCGGCGGTGGCGCCCCGACCTCCGGCCCGCCCCCCACGAGGGGCGCCCCCCAATGGAGGGGGAGGTCCTCGTCATGTCCTACGACGCGCTACCCGACCTCGACCCGCGGTCGCCAGCTCTGTTCGTGGGGGAGGACTGGAGCCAGGTCGTCGCGATCTTCGACGAGGCTCACCGCGCGTCGAACGCCGACGCCGCCCGGACTCGGAAGGTCCGCCGCCTCGTGGGACAGTGTCGCGCGGCGTGGGCGCTCACGGGGACGCCGCTCCGGGGCACCGCCGGGGAGCTCTGGGGCCTGCTCGTCACGTTCGGACTCTCCCGCGAGGCGTTCCCCGGGGGAAGGGACGAGTACGACCGCATGTGCTCGACGACCTACGAGGAGGTCTACGTGCGCCGGCTCGGGCGGTCGATCAGCAAGCCGCGGCACGGCGAGATCGGGCCCGAGGTGGAGGAGCGCCTGCGCGCGGTGGCGCTCCGCCGGCTCTCGAAAGACCACCTCGACCTCCCGCCCGTGGAGTGGATCGACGTGCCCTGCGAGGCCCCCCGCGACCTGCGAGACTACCTGGACTCCGTCACGCCGCAGTGGAACCGCTACGACCCCGACGAGCTCCCCCCGTTCGAGCTCTACTCAGCGGCGACGGCGGCCCTGGCCCGGTCGCGGTGCGCCGCGGCCGTCGACCTCGCCCGAGACGTCGCGCGGGATCGACAGGTCCTCGTCTTCTCGGCCCACCTCGACCCGATCCACGCGGTGTCGAAGGCGCTCCGGGTCCCAGCCATCACGGGGGCGGAGAGCGATCGGGAGCGGCAGGCGACCGTGGCCCGCTTCATGGGCGGGAAGCAGCGCGTACTCCCCGCGACGATCCAGGTCGGCGGGGAAGGGCTGAACCTCCAGGCGGCGGGGGCGGGGATCCTGGTCGACCAGACGTTCGTGCCGGCGGAGACCGAGCAGGCCGTGAGGAGGTTCGCGCGGTATGGGCAGAAGTTGGACCGGGTCTTCGTCTACCGCATGGTCACCGACCACCCGCTCGACCAGCGGATCTGTCGGATCCACGACCAGAAGCGGCGGCTCGCGGCGCAGATCGTGGATGGGGGCCGATGACCCGCCTACGAAGATACAAGGGGCGCACGTTGGGATACATCAACATCGCCCTGGCGATCTGCGGTGACAGCCCCGCGGAGTTCTTCAAGGGTCGAATGAAGTCGCGAGCGAGGCGAGCTCGACGGCGAAGGATGAAGAGGGCCTTCCGTGACGTTTACTAGCGAATCCGAGGGGCGTGGCGAATCTGACGAGGCGCCACTTCATCACCCTCATCCACACCGCCCCCGGCTACCTCTTCTGGACGAGTAGCGAGGGCCGCGCGACGCGCTTCTCGCGCGCGGGGGCGCTCGGAGTCGCGGTCGACGTCTCCAGCCGGTGGTGGGCCCGCGACGTGCGCGTGATCCCGGTACTCTCCTGGGAGTCCTGGTCCGCCGACGCGCTGCTCGCCGCGGCGGCCGAGCGGTTCCCCGCGCAGATGAGGCGCATCTGCGCGGCCTACTCCGTCGTCGTGGTCTCATCGGTCGCCCAGACCCCGCCGGGTGCCGCAGCGAAGAGGGGGTAATTGGTTGCGAGTGGCGGGACTCGAACCCGCGACCTCCAGCTTATGAGGCTGGCGAGCTACCGACTGCTCTACACCGCAGGGGCAGTCCTACTCGAAGAGTGGGGAGGCGGCAAGGACGATGTAGCGCTCCGACGGGATGAGCCGTATCATCCCGCACGTGATCGCCTCCCCCGTCCACCGACGTCGCCGAGACACCCGCGGCACCCTCCGCCGCCCTCCTCCGACCGAGGCGTGCTGCGCCTCCTGCGCGGGCGGCGGTCCCTGCGCGGGGGCCTGCCCCGCGAAGGAGAAGCCGTGCTGCGCGTCGTGCGGGGAGGGCGGGCCGTGCGACTCGACCCGGCTCCCGCCCGCGGTGTACCAGGGCCATGTCGAGGTCCACGAGGGGGCCCGCGCCTGGGTCGTGCGCGCGCGAGGGCGCCTCGTCGTCAAGAGAGAGCTCGACACGTTCTACCCCGGCGAGGAGGTCGTGGCGTCGGTCGTCGAGGCGGACGGGCCCCGGGCCCTGCGCCTCCTCCGCGCGCGGGCGCTCGGCGCGACCGGCAGG
>JAUCPW010000021.1 GCA_030373045.1 Candidatus Fermentibacter sp. | reverse complement strand
TGTCTCGTGGGCTCGGAGATGTGTATAAGAGACAGGTGCGCGCGGCCTCCCTCGCATGGTGTCCGGCTCTGCGCGCGGCCCCTCGCGGGATCGGGCCCAACGCCCCGGGACATCGGCTGAGCGCCGTGGCCTGACGGCGAGGCGCTCCAAAGGCGGCGGGAACCTGTCCCCATCGCGCGGTCGGTTCTCGCGGTATGCGCCTTCCGGGCCCGATCGCGAGCAGCGTCGCGGGCAACTTCATTCCGATTCAAAATCAGACAGTCCGATGCAAGATAATGGACTAGCCACAGGAGCATCCGGCTCATCCGCCCGGCCCCACCCTCCAGGGGACGTCGCGCGGGTCCTCGCCCGCCAACCCTGGGGACTCGTGGAAGAGCAATTGGCCCGCGCGGGCGCCGATGTCGGTGAGGCGATGCCGAAGATGAGGCGATTCGCCGAGCTGCTGCTCGAGTGGAACCGCGGTTTCTCGAACCTGATCTCGGCAAGCGACGAGTCCAGATTGGTCGAGAGGCACATCGTCGAGTCGCTGGCCCCGGCGGCGTGGATCAACGAAAGCACTCCCAGAGCCATCATGGACTTCGGTTCGGGAGGCGGGTTCCCGGCGATTCCTCTGGTCATCGCCGGCGTCGGCGAGCGTTGGGTCCTGGTCGAATCGCGCAGGAACAAGACGCTGTTCCTACGCAAGGTTTCAGAGGATATTGGTTTGCGTCGTGTAGATGTCGAGCTCGGCAGGCTGGAGATGCTTCTCGATGATTCCAGCCGGATCGGGAAGTTCGACGCGTTCACATCGCGAGCGACGCTGCGACTCGGTCCGACGCTGGCCCTTGCCGCCAACTGGGTATGCGGCGGCGGCTCGGCCTACCTCTGGAAGGGCAGCGGCAGAGTCCAAGAGATGGCTGACGATGGCCGCTGGGCGCGGTCCTGGGACGTATCTGGCTCGTTCGATATCGGGAACGGGCAGACATCGGTATCCAGATTCATAAGGAAGACAGTCTGATACGCTGAATAGTCAGCGTTGGTTTCACGTGAAACAGCGTGCTTGTCTTCCGGAGTCCACGCCTGCTATCTTGCTGGCGTACCACGCGCGCTCCCGCGTCGTTGAGTTCCCCCACAGGACATCGAGCTCAAGGGAATGGGACGAGTCATTTCGGTCGCCAGCCAGAAGGGCGGCGTCGGCAAGACCACCACAGCCATCAACCTCGGGGCCTGCTTGGCTCAGGAGAGCCGGCGTGTCCTGATCATTGACGTGGACCCGCAGGCCAATGCGACGAGCGGCCTCGGAATCAACGGCAACGACCAGAAGACCACGGTCTACGAGGTTCTCCTCGGCAACGCGGAACTCGCTGACGCGACGCTTCCGACCGCACTGGCCAACCTGGACGTCACGGTGTCCGGGCAGCGGCTATCGGGCGCCGAGGTGGAGCTGGTCGGCGTGATGGCGCGAGAGACACGCCTCAAGCACGCCCTGGCCAAGATCCGGGACCAGTACGACTACATCCTCATCGACAGCCCGCCGTCCCTTGGGCTCCTGACGGTCAATGCGCTCACGGCCTCGGATTCCGTGCTGATTCCCCTGCAATGCGAGTACCTGGCGCTTGAGGGACTCACGCAGCTGATCGGGGCCATTCGGCTGGTACAAGACCACCTGAATCCGGGCTTGAGGATCGAGGGCGTACTCCTCACCATGTACGATTCGAGGCTCAATCTCTCACAGCAGGTCGCGGAAGAGGCCAGAAAGTTCTTCGCTGAGAGGTTGTACCGCACTGTGATACCGAGGAACGTTAGGCTGAGCGAGGCGCCGTCATTCGGGAAGCCCATCGTCCTCTACGATCCACACAGCACAGGCGCAGACAGCTACAGGGAGCTGGCGCGGGAGGTATTGGAGCATGCCTAGGAAGGTGCTGGGTCGCGGGCTCGAGGCGCTGATTCCACCGCTGGCGTCAACGGCGGTTGCGCTCGACGACCAGGTTGCCGCCGGGATGGAGATTCCGGTCGGGGAGATCGAGGCGAATCCCTACCAGCCGCGGACCCAGTTCGACGACGATGCCATCCAGGAGCTGGCTGCCTCCATCAGGGCGACCGGAGTGCTGCAGCCGGTCCTCGTGCGGCGCCAGGCTGGCGCTGGTGGCTATCAGTTGGTGGCCGGTGAGCGTCGCCTTAGAGCTGCTAAAATAGCTGGCATCAACAAAATCCCAGCAATAATCAGGAAGGTTGACGACCGGGAGATGATGGAGCTCTCGCTGATCGAGAACATCCAGCGCGAGAACCTGAACCCGATCGAGGAGGCCAAGGCCTACAACACGCTCGCAGAGAAACTGGGCTTGACCCACGACCAGATCTCCGAGCGGGTCGGAAAGCAGCGGGTCTCCATCACGAACTCCCTCCGCCTCCTCGGTCTCCCGTCCGAGGTGCAGGAGATGGTTTCACGTGGAACATTGAGCGCCGGTCACGCCCGGGCCCTGCTGGCGATAGAGAAGCCGACGGAGCTCGTGATGGCGGCCCGTTACGTGCAGGCCAAGGGCTTCTCGGTACGGCGCACCGAGGCCTTCGTTCGACGGAAGCTGCGCCGGATGCACTCTCGCCCGCGTTCGCAGAAGGTGAGCGGAATGCGCGAGTGGGAGGTCCGCCTCCAGCAGAAGTTCAGCACTCGCGTGACCATCACGCCCGGGCGTAAGGGCGGAAAGGTCGAGTTCGAGTACTACGGGCAGGAGGATCTCGAGCGCCTGCTCGAAGCCTGGGGAGCGATGTGACCCGAGCTCTGGTAAGGACGGGACTTCACGGTCGGCTGCCTAGTCCGGTCGCAACGCAGGGAGGGAGAGCATGAAGTTCCGGTCGCGTTCCTCCGAAGCGGACGAATCGCCTGCTCCCAGCACCATCGTCGGCGTCGGCTCGAGCTTCCGCGGCACCCTGATGGTGCACGGCACCCTGCGAATCGACGGCGAATTCGAAGGAGACATCCTCGACTGCCATCGCCTCGAGATCGGCGAGCACGGTCTCATGCGTGCCGATGTCGAGGTGAAGGAGGCCCTCATTCAGGGCAGGGTCTATGGCAACGTGCGCGCTCTCGGAACCCTCGAGATGAGGCAGGGCGCCCATGTGGAGGGAGACGTCGCGGCCGTCAGCGTCATCATGGAGAACGGCGTCTACTTCACGGGCCGTTGCACGATGCTGGACACGGGTACCGAGGGCGTCGAGATGCGTTCGGACCTGCCGCGCAGCCACGGCTGATCACACATCTCCCCCGTTGCTCGTGCCTGCTGGAATGACGATGATGCGGCCACGCCGAATGTTTCTATGTTGCATTTTAGTAATCAGTTGCGTTGTTTTTGTTTCGCCTCCCGATGCGCACGTCTCCAGTGATTCCAGCGATCTCCTCGACGTGCGGTGGCCCGATGGGACGCATGTTCTCACCTTCGATGACGTCGAAGGGGCCATCCTCCTCGAAGCCACCCTCACGTCCGCCGCCGGTCGGGACACCACGGGTCCCGTCCTCCTCGACACGGGTGCCGGATATTTGGCGTTGGACCTCGGATTGGCCGCCATTCTCGGGCTCGCCGATGGCGCCGCCCGCGCGGCGGCCGTGGATCTTGCGCCCCGTCCCCTCGCGCGGCTGCAGCTGGGGGCTCTGCAGCTGGACCAGGTCTCGCCGGTGCTCACGGTGGACGCCGGCGTCATCCGCCGCGTCACCGGACAGCCCGTCCTGGGGCTGCTCGGTCAGGCCGTCCTGAGCGGCCGGGCCATCGTCGTAGACTACGCGGCCCGCACGCTGGTGCTCGTGCCTGCGCGGCCGGACTCCCTTGTGGGGCAGCCGGGGTTCCGGTCCGCCCTGTCTCCCGGGTCGGTGGCCGTCCCCTTCCGGATGGTCGCCGACGGGAAGGCACTGATCCGGGTGGGTGTCGTTGCCGGACCGGGCCGGCCGAGAACCGAACTCAGCCTCATCGTAGACACCGGGGCGACCAAGACCGTGCTCTTCCGCAGTGCCCTCGATCGGCACCTTCCGGGGTGGCGTTCATGGCCGGCGCTCCGGGGTCTCGGTGCCCCCACCCTGACGGGGGACGCGGCGGCCGAGCTCGTCCGCGTTCCCCGGCTCGAGGTGGTGGCAGAGGGTGGGGTGGTGGGCCGATCGGGGGTGGACGCGGCCGTGATCGGGGGTGACCTTCCAGGCCGGCTCGAGTCGTCCGTCCGGGAGCCCGTGGACGGGCTCCTGGGCTACTCGTTCCTCAAGCACTTTCGGATCGCCTTGGACTACCCCAGCGGCCTGCTCTGGCTGGACCCGGAGACGGGTGACGTACCCGACCGTCCGACGGAATACTGCCACCCCGGAATCCAGCTCGAGAGTGTCGCGGGGTCGGTCCGGGTGATGGCCGTCGCGGACGGCTCGCCGGCCTCCCAGGCAGGCATCCGGCCGGGGGACGAACTGCTCTCCGTGGATGGTTTCCGTGTGGCCGCGAGCGACGTCGTCGAGGCCAGCCGGAGGCTCGAGGGCGACCCCGGAACCAAGGTCGTCCTGAGGCTGCGTCGCGGCTCGCGCGAGTGGTCGAAACGGGTGGTCAGAACGCCCCTCCTCTGAGTCCGATCCTCACCCTCCGGGGGCCATGCGCGCGCACGGTATCGGCCCCGGCTTCCGGACACGGAGTCAAAGGAGAAGTGGCCGGGACGGCGGTCACGATATTTCGTGAGCCTACGGAGCCGTGAATCGATCCGGCGTCTGAAAAAAGAAACGGTTTCGTGGCATGCCCATCACGAAATATCGTGAATCTTCAGCGACACGTCGCCAGCTCCTCCACGGGGTTCGAGTGGTCACCGAGGGGCGTTCTGGTCCCGGGAAACCGGTTCGCCGGCGAGCCGCGGCATCCCTCGGCCGACCCCGGGACGAACCCCCGGAATGAGCGCCGGTCGCTCCTCGGAGGCGGTCCAGTTTCGTGGCGTCCGAGGTCTTCCCCGGCGCCTCCGAAGATGGCCCGTCGAGCCACCTCGGCGTGGGCCGAATCGGTCGGGCCCGGACACCGCACGGGGCACCCTCTCGGACTTGGAGCAGGCGCCCGGGGGGACGCTCCATCGAGGTTGGATCGGTCGCCCCGATGGGAGTCAGACAGGGCCTCCTGGGGACCCGGGTAGGCACACCCTCGGGGTCCATCCGGGCACCACTCGTGGCACCCGATTGGTGGCCCCCCGGCACCCCGCGATGCGCCCGATTCTGGACTCCCACGGCACCCTGACGCACCGGGTTCTGGACCCCTCCCGGCACCACGTGAGGCGCCCGATTCTGAATCCCTCCCGGCACCCTGTGACGCACCCGATCAGGGTCCGTTCGGGCACCCCGCGGAGGTGGGTCTCCAGTCGCCAAGATTCTCCCGATCGAGTCGGGCCGAGGAGGGTCGGCACCCGAAGACCGGCCTCATCGCCGGGGGTCGTTGGACGGGCAGCCGGACCTGGGGGACGCCCCCGGGCACCTGATCGGCCGACCGGCTGGGCGCTCCTGGACCCTACGGGCGCCCCCGCCTCCCAGACGACCGGACCCGGCTCTCGGAATCCTGCTAGCTCGCCGCGGCGAGGTCCTCGTCGGCGGCGTGGAGGGTACGGATCCGCTCGGCGACCTTCCCGACCCGAAGGGCGCTCACCGTCTCGACCGAGTAGGGCTCGTCCCAGACCAGGTTGCCGCGGAGCCAGACCCGCAGCTCCGGGTAGGCCTCGAGCAGGGCCAGGCCGGTCCGGCCCTTCAGTTGGCGGACGGCGCTGGCCACGCTCTGCGTGGGACGCAGGCCGAGGAGCAGGTGGACATGGTCGGTGGTGGCGGCGAACTCGACCATGGAGAAACCGAGCTCATCGCACGCCTTCTGGATCAGCTCCCTCAGCGTGCGGGCATGGCGGGCACGGAGAACCTGGCGGCGGCCGCGGGTGCTCCAACTGATGGCGTAATGGAGGTGGCTGCGGTAGACGGGCTCCCAGCGGCCGCGCAGCGCCTCGTCGATCTCGTGGGGGAGGCTGAAGTTCATCTCGCTTCCTCCTCTGATGCTGAACATCCGTGCACTACGGCCACAGACCTGTGGATGCCTCTGGCCATGCAAGGATTCGACCCTTGTGTCCGGGGGACCGCCTGGCCGATGCCGGGGGTGGGGCCCCGTCAGCCGACGGTGCGGAGCACTCCGGTCACGACGCCCAGGACCCTGAACTCGGTCTCGGACGTCACCCGGATCGGCTCGTACCTCGAGTTCGCCGGCACCAGCTCGATGCGGTCGCCGCGCGGGCGGTAGTACTTCACGGTCGCCTCGTCGCCGAGGAGAGCGACCACCATGTCGCCGGACCTCGCCTGGTCGCGCTGCCGCACGATGACCACGTCGCCATCGAGCACGCCCGCGTCGATCATGCTGTCCCCGCGCACGCGCAGCGCGAACGAGCCGCTCGTGTCGCCGAAGACCTCGCC
Source organism: Candidatus Fermentibacter sp. (assembly GCA_030373045.1). NCBI lineage: Bacteria > Pseudomonadati > Candidatus Fermentibacterota > Candidatus Fermentibacteria > Candidatus Fermentibacterales > Candidatus Fermentibacteraceae > Candidatus Fermentibacter > Candidatus Fermentibacter sp. The sequence goes on along the minus strand of JAUCPW010000021.1, from coordinate 532 downwards.
CACGTCGAGCGTGTCCTCGACGTTCTCCTCCGCGAGGATGGGCGCGCCGGCGGCCACGCGACCCAGCAGCGGCACGCCCGGCCGCGGCGCAGAGGAGAGCAGGCTGTTCCCGCGCGAGACCTTGCCCCGGCGCTTCAGGTAGCCGGCCCGCTCGAGCATGGTGAGGTAGTAGCGCACACCGTTGGTGGACGAGATTCCGGCGGCCTTGCCGATCTCGCGGATCGTGGGGGGAAGGCCGTGCTCCTGCTGGAAGCTCCGGATGTAGGAGAGGATCTCTCGCGCCCGGTCGTTCAACATGGCTCGCGCCTCCGCTGGCTCCAGTCCGCTGACGGCATCAACGCCGGGCACCTTAGTGCACAGGCGTGCAGGATGTCAAGGTGTGGTTTTCCCGCGAAAACCGCGGTCTTCTGGAGGGAACCGGGGGGCATCCACGCCGGCGACGCCCGGGACCGCCGGGCGACAGCGGGTGCATGGCCGCGCGCGGGCGGGCCTTCGGCGTCCATCCGCGGACGGCGGACACAACGGCGTGGAC
>JAUCPW010000020.1 GCA_030373045.1 Candidatus Fermentibacter sp. | reverse complement strand
AGCGTCAGATGTGTATAAGAGACAGGAGGACGCCTCCCCCCGCCCTTCCCGCCCCTGCGGACCTGCCTGCAATCCCGACGCGATTTTGATATAGTAGAATTCATCGTTTCGTGAAACGAAAGAGGCCGGCTGCAGATGCACATCTCCGTGATCGCCGTCATCCTGCAGCTCATATTCCTCGAGGGCATACTCTCCATCGACAATGCCGCGGTGCTGGGCGCGATGGCGTCCCGCCTCCCCGACCACAGGATGGTGCCCTGGCCCCGTCTGCTCCGGTTCATGCGGAGGCCCGGCCGTACGCTGCTGGGCAACCAGCGGTCCGCAGCCCTGAGGGTCGGCCTGCTGGGTGCGTACGCCGGCCGCGGCGCCATGCTCTTCTTCGCCGGGCTCGTCATCGCCCACCCGTGGATCCGCGTCGTCGGAGCGGCATATCTGCTCTTCCTCGTCGTCAGGCACTTCGCCGAGGAGTTCTGCGCAGGCTCTGGAGAAGGGCACGAGGAGCCGCGCGCCGCGCGGAGGAAATCCCGCGGCTTCTGGCGCACCGTGCTGTCGATAGAGCTGGCCGACCTGGCCTTCAGCGTCGACAACGTGGTGGCCGCCGTGGCACTGTCGCCCGCCTACTGGGTCACCGTGATCGGGGTCGGCATCGGCATCATCGTCATGAGGTTCGCGGCGGGCGTCTTCGCCCGGATGATCCGCTGGGAGCCCGCCCTGGCCAACGGTGCGTACATCCTGATAGCGGCGGTAGGCGTTGAGCTGGTGCTGGAGTCCGCCGCCGGCATCTATCTCACCGAGATGGAGCAGTTCGCGATTTCGGCCGCGATCGTCGGAGGCACCCTGCTGGTGGCCCGGACGAGCCTTCGCGCGCGCATCAACCGCCGGACGGCCTTCTTCCCGAAGGCCTGTGCGGCCATATGCGGATTCTTCAGGGGGATCGCGGGATCGCTCAGGGGCCGCAGGCCCGGATCGCCTAGTAGCCCCCCCGGCCGAACAGCACCACGGGGATCGTCTTCAGCAGGAGCCTGATGTTCAGCCCTGTCGAACGCTTGAGGGCATAGCACAGGTCGAGGAACTGGGCCGCGTCGAAGGGCAGCCTGCTGCGGCCGTACACCTGCCAGATGCCCGTCAGCCCCGGCCTCACCGAGAACCTGTACCTCTGCCAGTCGCGGTAGTAGTCCATCTCGTAGGCGATGCAGGGGCGCGGGCCCACGAGGCTCATGTCCCCCTTGAGGACGTTCAGGAACTGGGGCAGCTCGTCGATCGAAGTCTTCCGGATGATCCTGCCGGTCCATGTCACGCGGTTGTCGTCCCTGAGCTTGAAGCCCGAGTCGCTTTCCGAGTCGGCCGCGATGCCGCGGGCGTACTTCGCGAAGTAGTCCTTGTGCGCCTTCACGTTGGACGAGGTGGTGTTGCGCATGGACCTGAACTTGTAGAAGACGAAGAGCCGGCCGCCCAGACCGACCCTTTTCTGCCGGAAGAACACCGGCCCCGGGCTGTTGAGCCTTATCAGCACCGCCACGAGGCCGAAGAGGGGTAGGAGGGCCAGCAGGGCGAGCGATGAAAGCACGATGTCAAGGATGCGCCAGGCCGCCTCGCCCGCCCTCGACATGGGGGGCGTGAAGAAAACCAGTGCCGGCCTCTCGGGGAAGCTGATCCAGGAGTCGTAGTAGCCGAGGGTCTCGAACGTCGACGAGTAGATGCTGAGCGAGATCCCCTGCTCGAAGCACTCGATGATGAAGGGCGCGACCGTGTCGAAGTCCATCCCGTCCTCGGCTATGCAGAGGTCGTCGCATCCGCATTCCCGCATCTGCGCCACGTAGTGCCGGAGCCTTCCCGCAACGTCGCCGGGGCCTTCGACCGGGCAGGGGATGAAGTGCAGGAACCGCCTGTACAGAGGCGACTTGTCGAGCATCGCCCTCACCCTCGGCACGACCTCCGGATCTCCGCAAGCCAGGATCCGGACGTCCGGGATGTGTAGGATGCGGAGCTTTGCGAGAAGCACGACGAAGGAGGGCAGGCCGAGCCTGAACAGGAACGAGACGATGCACCAGAACAGGAACGTCGTCGCGATCACGAGGCGGCTGTGCAGGAACCAGCCCGAGGGCAGCCTGAAGACGAAGGCCGCGATCACGTAGAGGACGGTGACGATGAGGGCGATCCGTATCAGACGGTAGGCCAGGAGTGAGCGGTTGACGCTGGTCCTGGCGTGGTAGACGCTCTCCATGTCGGACAGGAGCAGGGTGATGACCGAGTAGAAGCCCCAGGTGCCGACGAGGGGCAGGAAGTTCCGGATCGACTCCGGCCCGTGCCTGAGAACGCTCGCGAGCACCACCGCCACGGCGATGGAAAGGGAGTCGCATGCGAGGCTCAGAGCTGAATAGGCGCCGTCCAGCCGGATGCCCTTCTCGCGGCCCATCTATTCTCCCCGGGGCGTTTCCGCCGGCACGCCGCCGGCCCCCGGCGCGGGATCCCCACCGGCGTCAGCGTCTGCCCTTGTGTATGACAAGGCGATCATAATGCCGACCAGCAGCCAGAAGAAAGCATTTATCTGCGGCCATCTCAGCAGATGGTCGACGAGCTGGTGCCCCGCGAAACCGACCAGCGCACAGGCCGCCGCGGTCTCCGGCAGGCCCCTCGTCCTTCCCGCGGACGAGGCGATGGCCCGGAGGACGGCCAGGCAGAGGAGGATCAGCGATGCTATCGAGATGATCCCTCCCTTCACCGCCTGGTTCAGGAAGAGGCTGTTGCCGCCCCCGAAATACGGGATGTCCACGGTGGAGATCGTGTGCCTGATGTCCCAGAACGTGTAGATCTCCGTCCTGCCGGTGAAGAAGCCCAGGGCCCCCCAGCCCACCCCGGTCCAGGGATGCGCGAGGAAGGTGTTCCAGAAGCTCCTGTATGTGATGTACCTGTGCACGAGGGTGGGCTGGCTCACGACGTCGGACGGGGCCGTCACCAGGCTGAGCTGTCTGGCGAAGGTGCCCGCGTTGCTTGCCATGATGTACACGACCGCTGCGGCGAACAGCGCCGGGAGCGCCGGCCTGTTCCTGAACCTCGTCACCAGGACGAGCATCGAGCCTAGAACCGTCATCAGGAACCCGCCCCGCGAGAAGGTGAAGAGGGTGGCCGTGAAACCGGCGGCGAAGGCCGCGAACAAGGCTGCCTTCCATCCCCTGGACTTCTCGTGGATGAACATCCCGAGCGCCAGCGGCACCGTCAGCTCGAGGAACCCCGCGAACACGTTGGCCCCGGGGAAGGTGGATTCGATCCTGCCCCTGTAGACGTATCCTATCTCGACATCCACCCTGCTGAATCCGGAGATGCCGAGGTACTGGACGATCCCTGCCGCGGCGAGGACGAGCAGGGACAGGACGATGCTCCGTGCGAGGTTCATCGCCTGTCCGTGCGTCCTGGCCTGGTCCACCGCCACCAGGGCGACGGGCATGAAGAGGAAGAGGCTGGTCCCCTCGCGCACCGCATTCCAGAAGTGCTGGCCGACGACCTGTACGGAGACCGCTATGCTGACGGCCTGCACCGCCAGGGCGGCCGCGGCGATGCCCAGGCCGGTACGGCGCGGGACGTGGAAGGGCTCGTCCCACACGATCTTCTCGAGGAGCCAGAGGATCGTCACCGCCGCGGAGAAGAGGGTGGCGGCCGTGGGATGGAAGGGGCCGAGCGTGAAGTCGGCGTTCCCGAGGCCGAAGACGAGCGGGGCGGCATAGAGCAGCCCTGCCGCGCGCGGGCGGATCAGGAGCACGGCAGGCACCGCGACGGCACAAGCGGCGCCCGCGAGCCTGACGTTCTTCGGAACGACGGTGTAGAGCCACATGTAGAGAATCGCAGCTGCGACGATCGCGGCCGCCCATGCGGGGCTCATCCTGACGGCAGGAGCGGGGCCGCCCGAACCGCAGCGGCCCGGAGGCATGCTCAGCCTCTTCCCCCGAAGAGGCTGCGGAACCTCGAAGCCGGGTCGTCTCCGGCAGGTTCCGGGCCTTCACCGGCCCTTCGGGCGTTCAGCGGCTCGAACTCCTCGCAGAAGTTCCTGTGCGACGGATCGGCGGGCTGCTCGGCCGTGGAGGAGGCGCACATCCCGGAGGACACGACGTAGAGCCTGCACTGCTCGCAGGTGTGCAGGTAGGTTCCGCAGCCTTCGCAGACCGCTCCGAACGCTCCCGCGGGAGCCTCCGACGGGGTTCCGCAGCGCGAGCAGATCAAGGCAGGTCGCCCTCCGCGAGTATCCTCACCGAATCGACTGTGAACCGGCCGGTGCGCCCCGGCAGCTCCAGCAGTTCACCCCGGCGCCTTCCCAGGAGCGCCGACCCCAGCGGAGCCAGGTAGTTCACGCGCCCCTCCTCGGGTCTGGCCTCCAGGGGACCGACAAGCAGGAATTCCACGGTCCCGCCGTCGCCGGACAGCCTGACGCCGGTGCCGGGGGAGCTGACCGACGCCGACAGGTCGCCCATCGGGTAGGGCCTCAGGCGGCCGAACTCCTCCGACCACCTCGACATCCTCTCCAGGAGAAGGTCTCTGCGCTCCAGGGCGGCCTTGTACTCGGCGTTCTCCGAGAGATCGCCGTGGGAGGCCGCCTCGCCCACCGTGGCCGCGGCGGCCGGGATCTCGACAGTACGCAGCTTCTCGATCGCCTCGGCCCTCCTCCTTATGGCTGACGGGCTGTCGAATACGAAGTCCGACTCCCAGAAGTAGTAGGTCCTCCCGGAATCCGCCGACCTGCCGGAGGATTCGCGCCGGATCTCCAGGCAGAGGCCGGCCTCGTGGGCCGGTCCGCACTCGCCGAGCAGATCCGAGAGATTCGAGAGCTTCCTGGCGTCGAGGCTCTTCAGGAGGGCCCTCAGCTCGTCCCCTGCGCGCTCCACGATCGACCTGGCAGCCCTGCGCTGGTTCTCGGCCCTTCCCCTGGGGATGACGTCGAGGGCGGTGCGGATGATGGCCGTCCTGTCCCCGGGATCTGCGGCCATGCCGTCGAGGAGGACCGACGATGCCCAGAGCAGGAGGTCGGAATCCGTCCCGCCGAAGACGAGCCCCCGGAGGAACAGCCCGGCCCAGTCCGGGTGGGTCGTCGCAGCCGCATCCAGGAGGGCCTGTCTCTGGCCCGGAGCGAGCTGCCTGGTCATGTCCTCGAGCGCAGGCGGCTCGACGAAGCGCGTCCAGTGAGACAGGAAGTCCCTCCTGCACCTGGGCGAGGATATCTCCGACAGGGCCTGGAGGGCGCGCGACGTGAGCGGGTCGACGAGTTCCGCCAGACGGCCTCCCTCTTCCTCGCCCGCCGCCTGGATGAGTGTCCAGACGAGCTCGAACCTCGCGCCGGCCTCCACGCTCCGGAGATCCGGCATGTCGGCGAGGATGGCCCCGGAGGCCATGCGCTGCTCTTCCGGCAGGGCCGCCTTCAGGAGCGCGTTCACTCGCGCCACCCTCTCCGACAGAGGCTGCCTCGAGCCTGCGGCTTCGCGCAGCGCCTTCTCTAGGCCGCCCCCCTGGAGCCTCTCTATCCTGTCAGGGCTTTCGAGATGCCCCTCGGCGGACTTCGCCGCATCCCTGAGCGCCTTCCAGAGTTCGCCCGCCTGCGGACCCAGCACAGGACCTAGAGAGATCCTGTCGACCGCGCCCCCGTTCTCGTCGAGGAGCCGCGCGAGGAGGACGTCCGGTTCGGCGCAGAGGGCCGAGAAGGCCGCCGGGTCGACCCGCCTCAGCACCGCTACTCCGTCCGGAGAGACGGGGGAGCACGATTCGAGCAGGCTGTCCAGCGGCATCTCCATGGCGCGGTTGGCGCCGAAGTCGACCGTGGCATGCGTCCGAGTGATCCGCAGGATCCTGCCGGGCCCGTGCACGGCGTGCAGAACCCAGTTCCCCGCGTCGAACCGCAGCAGACCGGAGAGCCTGTGCCAGGCCTCCGAGATGATGCATCCCGGCTTCAGGATGCGGGAATCCTCCATGAAGCGCTCGAGGGGGCCGAGCATCAGGTGCCTGTCCCTCATCATCTCTATCAGGTGGGGGCGCAGGACCTCGCTGACCCCGAACACCGGCGCGGCCCGTTCGAGGAGCGCGAAGGCCGCGGGGGTGCCGTCCGTCTCGCCCAGGGCGACTTCGAGCAGATCGTCGGCCCGGTCGCCCTCGCCCGCGCCGACCAGTATCCGGAAGACCCCGGCGGCTTCGTCCGGGTCGAGCCCGCCTGACAGGGAATCGAGCCAGAGGCCTTCGAGTTCGTCATAGCGCCCCGATGATGCGAGTTCGGTCAATCTGGACAAGTGCGCTCCCTCGTGTATAGTGATAAGTGTCAGGGAAAATAGCGGAGAACCACCCTCCGGGGAAGCACGCTCGAGAGGAGACTGGCATGGACAGGCGGCAGTTCTTCAGGAAGGCCGGGAAGGCCGGCGCGGCTGCGGTTCTGGGTTCGGTTGCCGGGGGATTGCTCGGAGGGCGGGCCTCGGCCGGCGAATGGGAGCAGGGACCGGTCGAGCACTGGGAGTCAGGCCTGTTCAGGCAGCGGAACATCGATCTCTCCCGCGAGGCGGAGGGCATCGTCGGCGCGAAGGTCGACGGGGCCTGGGCCGACTATCCCCGCACGCCCCTGCCGGGGGCGTTCATGGACTGGAACCTCGGGGCCCGCCTCGAGATGCTGGACTCCATCTCCGCGATGATGGGCGGAGGCGGCGGATCGGGCCCCTCGCTCGCAGGCCCGCACAACGCCGCCATGGCCACCTACTCCGTGCGCCGCAGGGACAGCCTCCTGTCCATTAACAACGCCTACAAGGGGATCGGCATGTGCCCGACGAGGGACAGGGTCAAGGATCTGATCCAGCACATGCGCGACACCACCGAGGCTCCGATGCCCGAGAAGCTCGCGACCCTGACGTCTCTCTACTCCGACGCCGCCAACTTCGACGCCACGAGGCTCATCACGCTCGAGCTCTACTCGACCGAGAACTTCGAGACCCACACATTCGTGAACGTCATGGAGAACCCGGCCACCTCGCTGGTCTACCTCGACGGCACCTCGTTCGAGGTGAGGGGCGTGGCCGAGCTGGTGCACCCGGAGGACGACCAGGCCCCCGAGTACAGCAGGGATCTCGTGACGTACACCAACCTGGCCCACTCCTACTTCCACGGCGAGTTCCCCAGGCTATTCCCCGGCATAATCGTCCACGTGGTCGAGGTCTTCGACAACAGCCCGGGCACCGGCCTGGGCGTCAGGACAGCGCCCCCCCTGCCGTAGGCCCGGGCTCGTGGGCGCAGTCTTCGTGGATGTGGACGGAACCCTGATAAGGGGTTCCTCCGAGAAGTCGTTCCTCGTCCATCTCGTCTCGCGCGGAGATGTGGGGGCCCGGAGGCTTTTACGCTTCCTCGCCGGCTACATGGCGCATCCGGCAGCAACCCTGATCCGCGGTCCGGGCTGGAACAGGACCTATCTTCGAGGTCTCGACGAGCGTGCCGCCCGCGGCCTTGCCGAGGATTTCTCGAGGAAGACCCTCGTTCCGAGGATGAGGCCGCCGGTCGTGTCCGAACTCGAAGCTCTCCGCGAGAGCGGAGCCCGCATCGTCCTCCTCTCGGCAGCGCTGGAATGGCTCGTGGAGCCACTCGGGGAGGCGGTCCGCGCATCCCGGATCATCGGGAGCATACCCCGCCCGGACGGCGGCGTGCTGACCGGCATGCTCGACGGACAGCGTCCCTTCGGCGAGGAGAAGCTCCGTATCGTCGAGGCGGTCTGCAGGGAGGAGGGCCTGTCGCCCGGCGGCTGCACCGCCTATGGAGACTCCTGGGCGGACAGGCATGTGATGGGCTTCTGCGGAGGTGCCGTGGCCGTGAATCCCGGGCGGAAGCTCGCGCGGCTGGCCCGGAGCCGGGGATGGCGCATCCTGGAAGGCCGGGATTGAACCGCAGGGCCCGCGGGATAGGCGCGTTCTCGGGCGGTCTCGACGGGATGCTGGCCGCGTCGGTCCTGGCCGGCCAGGGTGTGGATCTCCTCCTCGTCACCTTCTCGAGCCCGTTCTTCTCCGATCGGAACGGCCATGAGGGCGCCGCGCGGCTGGGCCTGCCCTGGCGCGGTATCGACTTCACCCCGGTGATCATGTCCCTTCTCGAGGCCCCGCCCAGCGGCTTCGGATCGTGCATGAACCCCTGCATCGACTGCCACGCCGCGATGATCCGGGCGCTCGCGGAGATCATGCGCGAAGAGGGGTTCGACTTCGTCTTCACCGGCGAGGTCCTCGGCCAGCGGCCGATGTCGCAGAGCCCCCCCTCCCTGAGGCGCGTCGCGAATCTCTCGGGCGCGGGGGACCGGCTGCTGAGGCCCCTCTCCGCGAAGCTGCTGGAACCGACATGGCCCGAAAAGGAGGGGCTCGTAGACCGCGAGAGGCTCCTGGGCATCTCGGGCCGCGGGCGCAAGCCGCAGATGGCGCTCGCCGCCGCGAAGGGGCTCACATATCCCGCCCCCGCCGGGGGGTGCCTGCTCACCGACCCGATCTACAGCCGAAGGCTCGGCGCCCTGAAGGAGGCCGGCCTGATGACGCCTCTCAATGCCCGCCTCATCCGGCACGGGCGCATGCTCCGCCCGGGCCCCGCCTCCTTCCTGGTGATCGGAAGGGACGAGGCCGACAACACGGCCCTCGAGGCCCTGTCGCCCGGGGCGGCCTTCGCCCCGAGGGACGTATCGGGCCCTTCAGCCGTCCCGATCGGCGAAGGAGTCCCGGAAGGGCTGGCGTGCTCCCTCGTCGTCCTCTACACGAAGCACCGCGGCGAAGGCCCCGTTGCGGTCGCCACCCCCGGCGGAGGCGTCGTGGAAGCCATTCCCGCCGACGCGCGGGCCGCGGAGGCCATCACCGTCCGCTGACCCGTTGACCGCCACCCCATCTTTTTCGTAGATTTCACCGATCTTTCCCAAGGAGGCCGCGAATATGTCCAACATCTCCGTCCGTCTCTAGCGGGGGCTTCCTCAGCGCAGCTTCTTCCCACGGGCTGACCGCTGAAGGCAGCCACCGGGTCGAACCAGTTTCCAAGACTGTTCAACTCAGGCCCAGACGGGACAGGCTGCTATGTTCTACGAAGACGATTTCGACGATGACGACGACCGCGCGCAACGCAGGTTCCCCCTGCGCGTGCTGTGGAGGGGCCTCAGGCCGATAGCCGGCGCGCACGCGCGCTCGTTCGCGCTGGCGGCCGGGCTCCTGATGCTTGGTGTGGCGGGCGAGCTCTGCGGCCCGCTGATCCTCAGGCGGATGATAGACGTGGCGATCCCGGCCCGGTCGACGGCGCAGACAGCCGCGCTGGCCGGGCTCTACGCGCTGCTCTTCACCACCACCATGTCCGTCTTCTACCTCCAGGTGATGGTGACGGCCAGGCTTGGCCTGCTCATAGTGCGCGACCTCAAGGGCCGCGTCTTCGAGCACATGCTCACGCTATCCCAGGCCTTCTTCGACTCCTACCCCTCGGGCAAGCTGATGGCCCGGGTCGAGAGCGACAGCGAGCGCGTGAGGATGCTCTTCAGCGAGACCTCGATGGCGATCCTGCGGAGCCTCACCCTCATGGCAGGCACGATAGGCATCATGGCGGCCACGAACCTCCGGATCACGGGCTTCGTGATGCTCCTGGTGCTGCCCGTGGGGCTGGCGACCGTCCCGGTGCTCCGGATGATGCGGACGCTCTGGGGGAAGGTGCGGGCCTCATACGCGCGCATCTCGGGGCTCGTCTCCGAGTACGTGCGGGCCGTGCCCGTGCTGCAGGTCTTCGATGCCACCGGGGTGGCCGCGGGGAAGCTCTCGCGCGAGGGCCGCAGGTTCCTCGGCCTCGAGGTGAAGGCCTCGATATGGGAATACGGATTCTGGAGCTTCCTGGGCTCGTGCGAGGTGGCGGCCGTGGCAGTGATCCTCACCGCGGGCAGGGGAGGGGTGCTGTCCGGCGCCATCACGATAGGCTCCGTGGTGCTCTTCATCGAGTACACGCGAAGGCTGTTCATGCCCATCGTGATGTTCTCGGAGACGCTCAACCAGGTCCAGAGGGCCCTGGCGTCGGCGGACAGGATCAACACGATCCTCTCCACCGAGACCCAGACACCCGACGGCGACCTCGGCGAGGAAGACTTTCCCGACGACTGGGACGCCATCAGGTTCGAGGACGTCTGGTTCAGGTACGGGCACGAGGAATGGGCGCTGAAGGGGGTCTCCCTGGAGATCCCGAAGAGCTCGATGATCGCCCTGGTGGGCGCCTCGGGCGGGGGCAAGAGCACCATCGTGAGCTTGCTCATGCGCTTCTACGAGCCCGTCGAGGGCCGGATCACGATAGGCGGCATGGACATCAGGCGGTTCAGGCTCGATGTCTGGCGCAGGCGCCTGGGCCTCGTGCTCCAGAACGTCAGCCTCTTCTCCGGGACGCTGTCCGAGAACCTGACCGTGTTCGACCCCTCCGTGACGGAGGAGGAGCAGATGCACGCCCTCGAGACGATCGAGGCCGGCGACCTGCTCGACAGGTTCGCGGGCGGGCTGTCGGGCGAGATCACCGAAGGCGGGCAGAACCTCTCGATGGGCGAGAGGCAGCTCATCAACTTCGCCCGGGCGGTACTGCACAGGCCCGACATCCTGGTGCTCGACGAGGCCACGTCCTCCGTCGACCCGGGCACGGAGAAGCGGATCCAGAGGGCGATGGACATGGTGTTCGAGGGACGCACCGCGCTCGTGGTGGCCCACAGGCTTGCCACGGTCAGGAATGCCGACCGGATCTACGTAATACAGGCGGGGCAGGTCGCCGAGACCGGGACCCACATCGAGCTGATCGAGCGCGGAGGCGTCTATGCCGGGCTGTGCAGGCTGCAGCTCGTGCCGGAGGCCGTCGATGCGTAAGTATTTCAGGTGGATATTCGGATACTACAGGACGCACCGGGTCCATACCGTGATCCTCGCGGTCCTGACGCTGATATCCGGCACCGTCGCGCTGGCGTTCCCCCTGGTGTTCCGGTACCTGCTCGACAACGTCGAGACGGTGCTGGCGCCCGAGAACACGGCGAGGTTCGTGCAGCTCCTGCTCGCCCTGGCCGGGGTGGCTCTCGCGAGGATGGTCGCGGGGTTCTACCCGGGAGCCCGGGCGTGGCTGAACAGCAAGATAGGGATGGAGGTCAGGGACGACGCCTTCGGCGCCATACTGAAGAAGGACTACAGGTTCTTCTCGAAGTTCGGCCCGGGGGACGTCTCCACCCGCCTCACCGACGACATCGTCGAGTACCCGCGGATCGCGTGGTTCAGCTGCTCCGGGATCTTCAGGGCGGTGGAGTCGTCGACGAGGCTGATCTTCTGCCTCGGCGTGATGCTCTTCATGAGCGTCGAGCTGACGCTGCTGGCCCTGGCGCCCCTGCCGCTGATGCTCTGGATCTTCTACAGGACCGAGCACAAGCTGGGGAAGAGGGTCGAGGAGAGCAGGAAGGCGACCAGCCGCACCAGCGACCTGCTGGACAGCACCTTCGCGGGCATAGCCATCATCAAGGCCTACAGGGCCGAGAAGGGGCAGTCCGGGAGGCTGCGAGGCCTGCTGGATTCGAGGCTCGCGATCGACCTTTCGATAACGAAGCTCGTGATGGCGATCGAGTCCCTCTACAGCATCCTCGGCGAGGTCGGGAAGGTGACGGTGCTTCTCCTGGGCGGGATCTTCGTGATCCGCGGGAAGATCACCATCGGCGACCTGTACGCGTTCTACGTGTACCTCGACATGCTGCTGGCGCCCATGCTCGACATCCCCAACCTCTTCGTCACGTCGAAGCAGGCCTTCGCGTCGATCGACAGGGTCAGGGAGCTGATCGACTTCCCGCCCGCGCCGGAGAAGACGGGGCGGAGGGGCCTCAGCCCCGTCGAGTCCGTCGAGTTCGTGAACGCTGGCTTCAGGTATCCCGGCAGCGACGCAGGGGTCACCGGGGTGACCGGGCGCTTCGAGGGTCCCATGACGGTGGCGGTGGTGGGCGAGGTGGGTTCCGGCAAGTCGACTCTGGTGAAGATGATGTCGGGCCAGCTCCCCTGCTCCGAGGGGCGGATACTGGTCAACGATATCCCACTCGACGAGATCGATCCCGCCGAGCTGGCCCAGGAGACGGGCTACGTGCCCCAGGAGTCGAGCCTCTTCTCCGACAGCGTCGGCGAGAACGTGAAGCTCGGCCGCGAGATAGACGACGACAGGGTGCGGAGCGCCCTGGCGCTTGCCGACATGCCCGAGACCGACCTGCCGGAGGGCCTGGCGACGAAGCTCGGCCAGGGCGGGTCGGGCGTCAGCGGCGGCCAGAAGCAGAGGGTGGCGATCGCCCGGTCGCTGGCGGGAGACCCCAGCCTGTGCCTGTTCGACGACTGCACGGCAGCGCTGGATGCCGACCTGGAAGAGAAGTTCTGGGAAGGCCTGCAGGCCGAGGGCGGCAGGAGGCTCGTCTTCGTGGTCACGCACCGCGAGGCCACGGTGAGGCGCAGCGACCTGGTGCTCTTCCTCCACCGCGGGATCTTCCACGCCGTGGGCACTCACGAGGAGCTGCTGCGCGGGAACGAGGTGTACCGCCTGGTGCTCGCCACCGAGATGAGCTAGGCCGGCATGTCGAAAGCATCCCGGATGGGTTTCGACGGTCTGATGGAGAGGGCTGCGGCGCTCCATGCCATGATGGAGCGCTGCAGCCTCTGCCCCCGGGCCTGCGGGGCGCGCAGGACCGAGGGCGAAACCGGGTTCTGCGGCTGTACCGAAACTCTGGAGATCGCCTCCTCGTGCATCCACACGGGCGAGGAGCCGGTGCTGGGCGGCTCCGTCGGAGTCGGCAACCTCTTCCTTGCACACTGCAACATGCGGTGCGCATTCTGCCAGAACCACCAGATAAGCCAGACCGGCAGGCGCTTCCCGGTAAGCGTCGACGACGCTGCGAACACGATGCTGGGCCTGCGCTCGGCGGGCTGCCCCACCGTCGGCTTCGTCTCTCCCGTGCAGCACCTGCCCATGATCGTCGAGGCCGTGGCACGCGCCGTCCGCGGCGGGTTCGACATCCCGCTGATCTACAACTCGAACGGCTACGACAGCGTCGAGGCGCTGCGCCTTCTCGACGGCGTCTTCGACATCTACCTGCCCGACTTCAAGTACGCCGGCGAGGAGGAGGCGGTCGAGTTCTCCGAGGCCCCGGGCTATCCGGCGGCCGCTCTGGCTGCGCTCACGGAGATGCACCGGCAGGCCGGCACGCTCGAGGTCGACTCGCGGGGCATCGCAGCGCGGGGCATGCTCGTGCGGCACCTCGTGCTGCCCAACGACCTGGCGCGCACGAGCGGGGTGCTGGCGGCGATCGCCGGCGTGTCGCCGCAGATCCCCGTCAGCCTGATGGCCCAGTACAACCCCGTCCACCGGGCGGGGGAGCACGCCCTGCTGTCCAGGGGACTGCGCGAGTCCGAATACACCAGGGCCGTCGAGGAGATGATGCGGCTCGGGCTGACGTCCGGTTTCGTCCAGGACTGGCGCGGGTCGCCCGGAGAGCTGCTGCCCGACTTCGACAGGGAGAGCCCCTTCGGAAGCTCCTGACCCGTCAGGGGATGAAGAGGGGGGAGTCGTCCTCCTCCGCGATCGCCGAACTCGCCTCGTTGAAGCACTGCACCACCAGGCTGCTCACCATACCCAGCCGGTCCAGCACCCAGTACCGGTCGTTCCTGTGGGGCAGATCCGCGATCCTTCCCGCCAGATCCCTGAAGTTCGTGGCGGGATCCTCGAACAGCTCGTCCGGGATCTCGACATTGTGCAGTATCTCGATGGCGATCATGATGTTCAGGAAGTCGAACTGGTCCATCCCCTCCTCGATCAGGTCGCCAATCGTCGTATCGGGTCCGACAGTGATGAAGCCGTTCGAGGAGATCCCCGCCATCTCGCCGATGTCCTTCAGTATCCGCTCCGTCATGCTCCACCTCCGGCTGGGCGTGCCCGACCTCCAGTGGAGCAATATGCGTACCAGGGTTTCGGCCCGGACGAGCTACTGCTGCTCCCCGGCCCTCCAGTCATCTGCAGACGCCTTCAGGGCGCCGAAGGTGGAGGGAGCGAGATCGAGGGTGCCATCGATCAGGAAGTGGGGGACTTCCGTCTCGGCTGAACCCCACTCGTCTCCGTATCCGCCGGTGACGGACCTTGCGATGCCGGCGTTCCAGCCCCAGTTATAGATGGAGTGCGCGCCCCCGGCCCACTCGAACTCGATGAGGAGGTTGTCGACGCCGGGATAGAAGTACTGCGTGTCGAACGGCACCTCGAACCATTCGTCGGTGCCACCGGCGGTGATCGTCACATCGGAATGGTCGTACACGAGCACCCGCGTCCCGTCGATCCAGTTCTGGTCGAACTGCTCGGAGAGCTGATCGGCGTTGCACCTTGCGACATAGATCCTGAACAGGTCGAACTCCACGAATCCCTCGCCGCCGATCGGGCTTCGCTTGAAGGATATCGAACCTATCGTGGCCGCCGTGCCCAGATCGGAATCCAGCAGCAGGACCTGGTATCGGAGGTCCTGGTAGCAGTCGCCGCAGAAGGGCTTGTTCATCGGCAGCTCGTCCGTGCCCACGTCGATGGCGGCTGCGGCGCAGGTTCCCGCCAGCATCAGGAATGCGGGGAAAGTCGACATCTGGCTCCCTTCGGGGGCCTCCTCCGCCCGGATCGCGGCACCCGCACCCATGTGCCGCCGCTGTGCGGAAGGCCCGGGTTCCGGCCGCTCCGGAACCCCGACCCGGATGTTATTGCTCGGTGGTCTCCGGGAGGAGGGACGGAAGGGCCGGGGTGTGCATGACGGGCGCAGACCTGCGCCCGGTTCCCGCGGGGCCGGCTCAGGTTCTGATGGAATGCATCCGCATGTGATCGCCCCCCTTCCGCGGCCGATGATCTATTCGACCCCAGGCCCCGTCAACCCCGCCGCCGGCCCATGGTGGGCTCGTCCGGAGATCATGCGGAGCGGGTTTGACATGCCGGGTATCCTTCTGCATTGATACCCGCATCGCCCGGACATGGCGCCGGGCGGGAGGGTGGCTCGTGGTCCCACTTCGAACGGCGTACATCTTCGGGTCGAGAACCCTCGTCTGCGGAACGGGGTGCAGCCTTGCACGCCATTGAGCACCTCCGGAAGGCGCCGGCGGCGCCTTCATCGACCGGTCCGACCCATAACGCAGTCTATCCATATCCGATGATCGACGGGCGGTTCTGTCCGCCCGGACATCCCTCCTCCCGAGCCTGTCTCCACTGCCATCCCGGCGGATCGGGGCGCATCCGTGCGCTTTGAGCCGCCTTCCTCCGGGCGGGCGGCGCCTGCCCAGTCTGATCCCGGCCCTTCCCGCGCGCTGACGCGGGAGGGTTATCCGCACGCCTGTCCGTCAGAGAGTCCCGAAACAGCAACCAGAAGGAGCCGGAGATGAGGATTTCCGTCGCGGTCCTGCTCGCCCTGGCCACGCTATCCCCTGCTGCGGAGAGGGTGGTCCTGGTGGAGGACTTCACCAACAGCGCATGCAGCTACTGCTGGACGTTCGAGCCGACGCTGAACGCGTTCGTGGACACCTATCTGGCCAGCGGCGACCTCTCGATGTGCCGGGTGCACGTGAACTGGCCCTCCTCCGTCGATCCCGTGTACCTCGCGAACCCTGCGGAACAGAACGCCAGGTGGAGCTTCTACAACGTCTCCGGGGTTCCCACCATCAAGGTGGACGGGATAGTGAGCGGCTATCCCGGGATCCAGTCGGCCTACGACATCAGGAAGACCGTCCCCTGCTATCTCGACATCTACGTGGCGAAGAACCCGGGGTCCGACTCCCTCTCGGGCGAGATCGGGATCAGGCTCATCGCCGAGCAGGACCTGGGCGCCGCCGCGGCTCTGCGCGTCTTCTCCATAATCGTGGAGGACAACGTCATGGGAGCCGGCTACTGGGCCGGGTCGGAGTTCCAGCAGGCCTTCCGCGACAACCTCTTCGGCACCATCGGGCCGGTGGTGAGCTTCGAGGCTCCCTACCCCGACACTGTCTTCGTGACGGCCCCCTACACCATCAGCTCCTCGTGGGATCCCGACGAGCTCTACCTCGTCACTTTCGTGCAGGAGTACGCGGGCGCTCCGAACAAGGAGGTCATGAACGCCGACTACGTCAAGTTCTTCGATATCGAGACAGGAATCGGCGAAACGGAAGGTGATGTCGAGGGTGCGGTGATGTCGGTGGTGAACCCCTCCCGCGGCTTCCTGTCGATAGGCCTCGAGCTGCCGTCCGGTTCGGGCGGGCTTCTCCGGGTGTACGATCTCGGCGGGCGCATCGTGGCCGAGAGAGCGGTCGAAGGGTCGTCGGATCTCTCGATCGATCTCGCAACCGGCATGTACCTGGTAAGGTTCACGGATGACGGCGGAGAAGAGGAAACCGCCCAGGCGGTGTTGATGAGGTAGGATCTCCCGTGCCGGGGGGGCGCTCGCGCCTCCCCGGCATCATTCGCTCGACGTTCCAGAACCCTTCCCTGCTTTCCGGACGAATGTCTCATCCGAGGTAGGATCCATGTCCGATTCCGTGAGACTGACACATTACGCGAGCTGTTCGGGCTGCGCCGCCAAACAGCCGCCGGGATTCCTTCTCCCGCTGCTGGAATCGCTTCCGGTCATGTGTGATCCTGCGGTCCTGGTCGGCTCGTCGACATTGGACGACGCTGCCGTGATCCGGATTTCGGACGAAACGGCGATCGTCCTGACCGCCGACTTCTTCCCGCCGATAGTCGATGACCCGTTCGACTACGGAGAGATTGCGGCAGCGAACTCGTTGAGCGACGTGTACGCGATGGGTGGCAGGCCATTCGCCTCCCTCGCGCTGGTATGCTTCCCCGGTGAGGAACTGCCTCGGAAAGTGCTGCAGGACATCCTCACGGGGGCGTCGCGGAAGGCGGCGGAGGCCGGGGCGCCTGTACTGGGAGGCCATACGATAAGATCGGCCGAGCCGGTGTTCGGTTTGTCGGTGGCAGGACTGGTCCATCCCGGACGGATCCTGAGGAACTCCGGAGCCGTCCCCGGGGATGCCCTCGTGCTGACGAAGCCGATAGGAACCAGCATGGTCGCTACCGCTGCGAAGCATGACAAGGACAGCCTCGGTGCGATCGGAGAATCGGTCGCGATGATGAAGAGGCTCAACCGCGACGCCTCTGCCGCCCTCGCCGGGATCGGGGCGCATGCTGTGACGGATGTGACGGGCTTCGGGCTGCTGGGGCATCTCCGGAGCCTTGCGTACGCAAGCGGGGTCTCCGCGGAAGTCGATCCGGAGAGGGTTCCTCTCATCTCTGCGGCGCTCGACTATGCCCGTGCAGGTTTGGTTGCCGGGGGAACCCGCTCGAACCGCGCCTTCCTGGAGGACTGGGTTCAGTATGGAGAGGGCGTCCCCGATGAACTGCGGCTTCTCCTGTGCGATGCCCAGACATCGGGAGGCCTGCTCTCCGCGGTAGATCCTGACAGCCTGCCGTCGCTGATCGCCGGTCTGGAAGCATCGGAAGGATGCCGCCCGGCAGTCATCGGGCGGATCCTGGAAGGCGAGCCCGGCCGGATACATGTCCGCAGCCGCTGATCCGCTCCTCGGATCGATTCGATACGCAGAGCTGTCACCTGTGGATGGGCGGTCTCTACCGGTATCTCCCCGAGAACGGCCGATAGGTGCAGGTAGCCTTCCGCGGGTTGACCCGGGCGTGCACCGGAGCGAGATTCCGGCCGCAGGGTCATGTCCAGGCCTGAAGCCATCCAGACCATGCGGGAAGGATGGCTTTTCTGCACCCATCGACATGCATCGCCACGGGCCGCGGGCCCCGCCCGGGAGCCGCCGCGCTCCTGATCGTCGAATGCCAGAACGCCTTCACGTCCGCCTCATCCAGGACCCGCGTGGAAGGCGCCGGTGCCGCGCTCGAGGCTATCCGCCGCCTCGCGGCCGCGTTCTCCTCGGCCGGCCTCCCCGTAGCCGCCACGAGGCACGCCCACGCTTCCGTACCGCGTCCGGGCGGCATGGGCTCCCGCTGGAGGAGCTTCATCATGGAGGGTTCGCCGGAGGCCTCGCTCGACCCGCGGCTGGGAGCCGTCCCTGCCGGGAGGGTCTTCACCAAGTCCTGCTACTCCGCTTTCAGAGGGACCGGGCTCCCCGCGCACCTGGCCGGGCTCGGCGTCTCGAGGCTGGTGATCTGCGGGTTCCAGACGCACATCTGCGTCGAGTCCACCGCAAGGGACGCCTTCGAACGGGGCTTCGACGTCTCGGTCGCATCCGACGCCTGCGCCTCGATCAGGCGCGACCTCCACGAGGCGGCGCTCCTCTGCATGGGTCACGCCCTCGGCGGAGTCGAGGATTCGGCCGGGATCCTCCGGCAACTGGGGCTTTCGTGAGCAATCCGCACCGAATCGCAGTGATAGGCGCGGGTCCCGCCGGGGTGTCCGCCGCAGTGGAGGCCGCGCGCCTCGGTTTCGAGCCACTCCTGTTCGACGGCTCCGGCTCGGCTGGCGGGCTCGTGCGGGAGGCCTTCGAGGTGCGCAACCTCCCCGGAGGTGTGATGGCCGGATGCGAGGTCGCCGCGCAGTTCGCCGAACTGCTGGGCCGCTGGGGGATCCCTGTCGTACACGCGTCGATAGCGTCGGTGGAGTGCGGCATGCGCGGAGTCGTGCTCAGGGATCCCGCGGGAGGGGCGATGCGGGCGTCGGCCGTCGTGGCGGCGACCGGCACAGAGGCCGTGGAGCCGTCGATCGAGGGGCTCCCCGGCTCCTTCGGCCCCGGATTCTACCCGTCGGCCCGGGCGCTCCTGGCAGGATCCCCGGAAGGCTCCGCGTGCGTGATCGGAGGCGGGGATGCCGCGTTCGACTAGGCGAGGCTCCTCGCCTCGCACGGCCGGGCGGTGACAGTGGTGTGCCGCGCCGCCCGTCCTCCGGCCCCCGCATGGCTCGTGGGTGCGGCCCTGGAGGCAGGCGTCGAGCTGCTCCCGGGAACCGTGGTCGAGCGGGCCGAACCGTGCGGCGGCGGCTTCATCCTCCGGCTCGGGGAATCAGACAGGGTCCGGGGGCGCGGGAAGGCTTCCGGCGGGAGGGGCCTCCTCGAGACTGGCGCGGTGCTGGCCGCGATCGGCAGGAGGCCCGTCCTCCCTGCCATCTCGGGCGACTGCGCGGACGGGAGGCTGGCCGTCGCGGGTGATGCTACGGGAAGGGCGGAGAGGTACGTCTCGGCCGCGATGGCGGACGGGTGCCTAGCTGCGAGGAGGTTGCTGGGATGAGGTTTCCTGATCATGGAGGGAACGGATGATCGACAGGACGGTCGAAGTCGGCGGGGTGGCCAGGATCCATCTCATGCGCCTCAGGCGCGAGTCGTGGGGCGCGGTGGAGTGCGTCGGGGCGCTCGATCCGGCGCTTCCTCGCGAGAGCAAGATGGTGCTCGTGGTCTCGTCGCAGTTCGGCTGCCCCGTCGGCTGCCTCATGTGCGACGCCGGGAGGAGCTTCCACGACAACCTCTCGGCGGAGGAGATCCACGCCCAGATCGACTTACTCCTCGCCTCCTGGGCCGGCCGGGATGCCCCCGGCTGCCCGAAGCTCAAGGTTCAGTTCGCCCGCATGGGCGAGCCCTCCCTCAATCCGGCGGTGATCGACGTCATAAGCGAGCTCCCGGCCCGCCACCGCCTGCCGGGGCTGATGCCGTGCGTGGCTTCCGTCGTGCCGGTCCGCTCGTCGCCGTGGTTCGCCGGGCTCAGGATCGCTAAGGACGAGTTCTATCCCGGCGGGATGTTCCAGCTCCAGCTCTCGGTCCAGTCGACATCGCAGAGCGCCCGGGAGAGGCTGATCCCCTTCGCGGTGGAGGACCTTGACGGGCTTTCCGCACTCGGGAGCGGCTTCACCGGACCCGGCGACAGGAAGGTCGCGCTCAACTTCGCGGTCGCTGAAGGCGTGCCCGTCGATGCCCGGGTGCTGAGGGACGCCTTCGATCCGGACAAGTGCCTCGTGAAGCTCACTCCTCTGAATGCTACGGGGAGGGCGGTCGAATCGGGCCTGGTATCGCGTTTCTCATCCCGGTCGGATGCAGGGATAGTCGGCCTCGCCTCGTCGATCCGGGAGGCGGGCTTCGATGTGATCGTCAGCGTAGGGCTCCCGGCAGAGGGGGAGAACGGCGCGAGCTGCGGGCAGCTCGCCTTCGCCGGCGCCGGGGGGGTTCAGGCGTCCCCCGCCCGGTCTGCGGTCGGGGCGGCTCCCGGAGCGTAGCGCCCGATCAGCTCCGCGTCCCACCGGATGCGGACCCCGGCGAGGCAGTCGGCCCCGGCGGCGAGCACCTCCGCGGCGTTCACCGAGCTGATCCCGCCTATCGCCACGAGGGGGAGCGAGGTCGCGGCCCTGATCCGCCTGATGCCCTCGAGGCCCAGGGGGGCTTCGAGATCGGTCTTCGTGGGGGTCGCGAAGACTCCGTTCGCGGCCACGTAGTCTGCGCCTGCCCGCTCGGCCTGCGCCGCCTCCCGCGGGGTGCGCACCGAGACGCCGAGGACGGGGCCGGGGCCCATGATCATGCGCGCCTCTGCCGCGGGCATATCCCCCTGTCCGACGTGGACGCCGTGGGCGCCGATCCTGACGGCCGTGCCCGGGTCGTCATTGATGATAAACAGGGCGCCGTAGTCGAGGCAGAGCGACTTCAGCCGCCCTGCGGTCGCGAGCAGGTCGCCGGGCGGCGCCTCCTTGTCGCGGAGCTGTATGGTCCTGACGCCGGCCATCAGGACGTCCCTGCACGTCTCCTCGACCGTCCCCGGAAGGAACAGGCGCGGGTCCGTGACGAAGTAGACCTTCATAAGCTCGATCAGCCTGTCGCGGGGGATCCTGTCAGCGCTCATGCCCTGTCCCTGCTCACCGTGCGAGCCCGCCGGCCTCGGCCGGGCGGATCGAGGCCAGGGCGTCGAGGAAGAGCGGTACGAAGGTGCCGGGGCCTTCCGCCTTGAGGGCCGCCTTCTCCGCCGCGGCACCGTAGACCGAGAGGGCGCCCGCAGCCCCGGCCAGGAGATCCCCTCCCTGGGCGGCGAAGCAGGCCACGGCGGTAGTCGCGCCGCATCCCGTGCCTGTCACCATCCCGAGCAGGGGATGGCCGTTGCGCACCTCGAAGGCGCGGGAACCGTCGGTCACGTAGTCGACCGGCCCCGTTGCCGCGATGACCGCCTTCCATTCGGACGCCAGTTCGTCGAAGAGGCTCCGGTCACCGGACCTGTCGAGAGAATCCACGCCGCGCACCGAACCCGTGCGCCCGCCCATGGCCATGATCTCGCCCGGGTTGCCCCGCACTATCGAGATCCTGACCTCCCGCATGATGAAGGTGCAGGCGTCCCTCCGCAGGGCCGTGACGCCGGCTCCGACGGGGTCGAAGACCACCGGGATCGAGAGCTCGTTCGCCCGGCGCCCCGCTGAGATCATGCTGCCGACCATCGCGGGGTCGAGCGTGCCGATGTTGAGAACGAGAGCGCCCGCGGCGCGGACCATCTCGGCCGACTCCTCGGCGGCCGGGGCCATGACGGGCGACGCCCCGAGGCAGAGCGTGATGTTGGCAGTGAAGTTCGTCACCACCGAGTTCGTGATGTGGTGGATCAGGGGCCTCTCCGCCCTGAGGGCGGCGAGCCCGGTGGAGGCGGATTCCGAGAGCAGGGCAGCAGGCTGGATCGTGGATACGGACATGGCTCCCCCTTGTCAGAGGGGCGGAGGGCCTGCGCGGAGCAGGCAGCGGGTTCCTTCCGCCGATATTACTCGGATCAAGTTCCAGGGGTTCTCTCTCAGGCCTCTGGGGCCGCCCCCACCCGCTCCAGGAATATAACGTGATGCATGGTCTCTCTCGCCATGCTCCGCGGGCGTGCCTGGGATGGCCGTCTGGCGGCCGTGTTTGGACTGGTACACGGTTACGAGTAGATTGATGAGACCGGGTTCCTGAAGGCGATCATGGATCTGTTCAGCAACGGGATGCTCCTGCCTGATGTTTCGGAGACCGGAGCAGGAAGCCGCACATAGATGATGCGATGGCAGTAACAGGAAACCATGCTTTAGGTTGTAGCATTTCAGCCGTTTCAAACCAGAAAGTATCCGGAGGGGCGATGAGATTCACGAATCTTCTTCTGATCGGTGTGATGGCGTTCCTTCCGGGGGTCGCCCGGAGCGCGGGTACGGGATCGGGAGGCGATGCCCCGGACGGCGGTGAGGCCGCCGGGCTCCCCGTGATCGCGCTGCCGGCGGAGGCCGAATCCGCCCTGGTGCAGGCGCTCGATACGCTCGGGCTCGTGCCCGCGCAGATGGACTTCGACCGCAACTGGTCGCCATCCGTAGCACTGCCCGACAGCACCGCGATCCTCTGCCTGCAGGACATCTCCGCGATCCCCGGGGTTCTCGCGGTGCACGTCGCGCGGGCATCGGCCCTTCTCGGCACCGCGGAATCGGATGACGACGGCGCCCTGCGCGACCTCGTCTCCCTCGTAGACTCGCGCGAGGAGGCGTACCGGGCGGCGTACTCCACGCTCGAACCCGCATCCGCCGACACCCTGGCCGGCATCGCGGCATGGCTCTGGGCCGACTCCGACAACCCCGGACCCTTGGGGGAGTGGGGCGCCTTCCACGAGTCGAGGGGGCTCACACCGCCCGCCGAGTTCGAGGGCGATCCCGACACCCTCGCGTTGTGGCTCGAGAGGTGGCCCGTTGTCGAGCCCCTCGATCCGTCCGAGCTGATCGCGCTGGCCGA
>JAUCPW010000019.1 GCA_030373045.1 Candidatus Fermentibacter sp. | reverse complement strand
GTATAAGAGACAGCTCCCGAACCGTTCGATTTCACGAGCATCTTCCGGACCGCCGAGGTCCCGGCTTCTCCCGGCCCCGTGCAGGCTGCCGCGGAGACCCCGACGGATCCTCTCCTGCAGTCGATATTCGGCACCGGCCCCCTGGCCCCGCAGATGTCCATGCCTGCGGCAGCGCCGGCGGCGGCACCGGAACCCGAAGCTGCGCACGGGCCGGCACCTGCTGCCGAACCGGCCGACGCATCCGGGCCGTCGGCAGCCGCAGCCGGGCCTGCGGCAATTCCAGAGTCCGCGGTAGCCGCCGAACCCGCTGCCATGCCCGGACCGGCTCTCATGCCAGGATCCATGACAGTTGCAGAACCTGCCGCCGTGATGGAACCCGAAGCTCCCGCCGCCGCACCGGACATGCCGGCGCCGGAGATCCCGGTTGTTCCGGAAGCCGGGATGGCGGCAGCCGCGGACGACACCCTCCCCGTTCTCGAATCGATCTTCTCCTTCTCGACCGGTGAAGCGGAACCATCCACGGCTCCAGCCGAGGCAGCCGGGGAGGCGCCCGCTCCAGCCGAACCCGCTCCAGCCGAACCCGCCGCATCGGAGGCGCCTCCGGCGACAGCCGGGCCCGATGCCTCGGCCGGACAGGCCGCCGCCCCCGCACCCTCCGTGCCGGAGCAGGCGTGTGAGCCGGTGCGGGCCGGCGACGTCTCGCTCGAGGTGGTCTTCGGCGAAACCCTTGCAGGCGCAGCGGAACCGGCTCCCGGGGCGGTTCCCGAACCCGCTCCCGCTACGGCGGACGTGCCGGCGGAGGAGTCTCCGGTCGAAGCCCCGGCCGAGACCGTCCCCGGCCTTGTCCCCGCCCTGTTCGAGATCCATGCCGCCGGCTCCGACGAGCTCACCCGTGTCGACCTCATCGAGGGCAGTCTGGAAGTGAAGCTGGCGTACATCACGGGGATGGACTCCTCCATATCCGTGATCGCCGAGGACAGGAGGAGGCTCCTCACGGGCACCGGCACCATCGTGCTGGGCCAGGCCTCGCGCACGCCGGTGATCCTCGACATCGCGCCGGGAGACCTCGTCAGGAGCGACAGGCTGGTCCTGCACGACGCCGGGATGGTGTTCTCGGATGCGTCTTCCGGCGTCCTGCCATCCATGGTCAGGGTCGGAGGGGAGGGGGGATGGGCTCTCGCCTTCACCGGCGGCAGGTCGGCCGTTCTGGAGCCCGGGGACCAGGGCCTCTCCGTGCGCGCGGTGTGCATCATCCAGATGCAGCAGGGGATCACCG
The DNA here is from genome assembly GCA_030373045.1 of Candidatus Fermentibacter sp. Lineage (NCBI taxonomy): Bacteria > Pseudomonadati > Candidatus Fermentibacterota > Candidatus Fermentibacteria > Candidatus Fermentibacterales > Candidatus Fermentibacteraceae > Candidatus Fermentibacter > Candidatus Fermentibacter sp. Next base: position 12,383 of record JAUCPW010000019.1, on the reverse strand, counting down.
CCGAGGCCGATCCTGAAAGCCAGGGCTTCGTCAGGCTCTCGGGCGGCGGAACCGTCCTGGTCTCGACATGACACTTGCATCGCGGCCCGTGATTTCGCAGAATTGCTGCTCACGTCTGGCGGGGATGTAGCTCAGTTGGTAGAGCGCTGCTTTCGCAAGGCAGAGGCCGGCGGTTCGAATCCGCTCATCTCCACCAGATCTCCACTGACATGACACAGGCGCAGAGGGTGCTGGAAACCGCCTGGCTCGCCGTCAACGGGCGCGTCAGGAGCGAATCCCTGTCGGCATGCGACGGCTTCAGGGGCGAGTATCCGTTCGCCTCCGTGATCACCGTGGCAGAGGGCACGGCCGGCGACGCCCGCTCGGCCGGGATAGCCGTCTCCGTCATCAGGGACGTCTTCGCCGAGGGCGTGGCCTTCCGGGTCGGCGAGGCTCTCGTGGAGGCATTCCACGAGGCGGGCGAGAGGATCAGGTCCGAGGAGCTGCGCGGATGCTCCGTGACATCGGCCGCCTTCATCGGCCGGGAGGTCTGGATCGCGCATGCCGGGGCCTCGAGGGCCTTCCTGGCCGAGGCCGCCACCGCCTCCGCCCTCACCGACGAGCACACGCTCGCGAGCGAGATGAAGTTGGGCCCCCGGGATGCCGGCTACAGGCTGCGATCAAGGGACCTGACGCGCTTCCTCGGGCAGCAGGATCTGAAGCCCCAGACCCTCCGTCTCGAACTCACGCCGTCGCAGAGGATCGTACTCCTGACCCCGGGGATCTGGCATCACGCCACCCCCGCCAGGATAGCCGCATGCGCGGCGGGCAGGACCGATCCGTGCCAGGCGGCCGAAGCGATCGTCAGGGAGTCCAGGGTGCGCTTCAGGAGGTCCGGGGGGGCGGCAGCCGTCGCGGGGGAGCCGGCCGGGAGGATCACCAGGCGGAGGCGCAGGTGGTTCGCGGTGCCGGCGATCATCCTGCTCTGTGCGGCAGCCTTCTTCGTGACCAGGGGGGCATCCTGCCGGGGCGGGCCCGAGAGCGGCGCCACGGTCGTCCCGGGCGGGTCCGACTCCGCTGCAGTTCCCTGGGTGATGCCAATCCAGGCTCTTCCGGAGGAGGAGAAGCCCGCCGAGGGCCCCGCCCTGCCCGTGAGGTGCGTGGTCTTCGGCGAGATCGCCGGGCTTCCCGGCCCCGACACCCTCGACGCATTCGTGACCCCTCCGCCCGACTCCGTCTACGAGAACATCCCGCGGGGGGTCTACTACGTGGCGGGCGACAGCCTGACGGCCCCGTTCGCCAGGGAGATCGCCGCCAGGCTCGGGCTGGGCGATCCCGTGGGGCTGGACAGGATAGTCGTCATCCGCGAGTACGACGTGCCGTCCTTCAAGGCATGGCTCCCGGGAGTCGATGCGGGCGACGCATCCCGCACCGCGGTGGTGGTCGAGACCCAGTCGAGCGTGGCAGGCGGGGCGCCCTGGATCCGCAACTACGCCGTCTACGCCAACGGCAACCGCTCGAGGCAGGGCGAGCCGAGCGTCTACACGGGCCTGGGCCTCGAAGGGATGACCGCCGGGCTCGACCCCGGCTGCTACAGCATCCTGATCGCCCCCTGAAGAGCCCGGAATCCCTCCGCAACGGCGGTGCGCCATCCCGACCCGATCGCTGGACGGGTAGGGGCGCGTCCTTATAATTGAAGCGGCCGGCCACGCCGTGCGGGCCTCCGGAGGACCGCGCGACGGCAGTCCGTGAACCCCGTCAGGACCGGAAGGTAGCAGCGGTAATCGGATACTGCCGGGCGACGCGCAACCCGCCGCGACGGTGCGGCAGGCGTTGCCGGCCACCGACCCATCGCACCCGGGAGGGCCGTGAGCTATCTAGTCTTCGCGAGGAAATGGAGGCCGCAGGGCTTCGAGGAGGTCCTCGCACAGGACCATATCACCGTCACGCTCAGAAACGCCATCGAGAGCGGGCGGATCGGCCATGCGTACCTCTTCGCCGGGCCGAGGGGCGTCGGCAAGACCACCACCGCAAGGATACTCGCGAAGGCCCTCAACTGCGAGAAGGGTCCCACGCCCGACCCCTGCCGCGTATGCTCGAGCTGCATGCGGATCACCGCCGGATCCGACCTCGACGTGCTCGAGATCGACGGCGCGAGCAACCGCGGCATAGACGAGATCCGCGACCTCCGCGAGAAGGCCAGGTACTCCTCCGCCGGAGGCGGCTGGAAGATCTACATCATCGACGAAGTGCACATGCTCACCCGCGAGGCCTTCAACGCCCTCCTCAAGATACTGGAGGAGCCGCCTCCCAGGGTGCTGTTCGTCTTCGCCACCACGGAGCCCCGCAAGGTGCCCGCCACCATAGTCAGCCGCTGCCAGCGCTTCGACTTCAGGCGCATCCCGGCGGCGCAGATGGCCGAATACCTGGCCAGGGAGGCCGCGGGCGAGGGCATAGAGGCCGAGCCCGAGGCGCTGGCGATGGTGACCCGGGCCAGCGGCGGAAGCCTGAGGGACGCCCTCTCCATAATGGACCAGCTCGTGAGCTTCACCGGGGGCAGGATAACCAGGGAGGGAGCCGCCTCACTCCTGCGCGTCGTACAGGACGGCATACTCGAAGGCATCGTGGGGGCCGCGCTGGCCGGGGACCCCGGCGGGGCTCTCGACCGCGTGTCGGAAGCCTTCGCGCTGGGATACAGCGTCGAGGAGCTGAACGAATCCCTCGTCGAATTCCTTCGGAACCTGCTCCTGGCCGCGTCCGGGGGCGAGGCCGGCCTGTCCGACCTCTCCGAGGCCGAGGCCGGGGTGTTCCGGAGTCTCGCATCGGCCACGTGCGACACCGCCGTACTCGACATGCTGCGTATCGTCACCTCGGCCGCGGCCGAGGCCAGGCAGTCCAGCCAGCCCAGGATCCTGCTCGAAAGCGCGATCGTGGCCGCATCGCGGCTTTCATGGGCCGTCTCCCTCGAGAGCCTTCCCCGGGTGACGCCCGCTGTCCCGGCGGAGCCACGGGCCGTGCGCCCCGATGCCCCGCCCCCTCCGGCTGCGGCGCCCGCCCGCAGGGAGAGGGTCGAAGCCGCCCCCGCCCCCGTATCTCCCGGCGTGGAGAGCAGGCGATCCGACGAGATAAGGCAGAGCCCTGCGGGACCCGGGTACTCCGCCGGTCCGGGGGATCCTTCCGCAGGCGGCGATGCTCCCGGCGACGGCCCCGTACCCGCCGGGGGCGGAGAGACTCCGGGCGATTCCGAGATCACCCAGAGCCTCCTCGATCTCTTCGACGCAGTGAGCCGTGACAGGACGACCGACAGGAGGTCCCGTTGAACCGCCAGATGAAGGATCTCATGGCCCAGGCCCAGAAGATGCAGGCCAGCCTCACCAAGATGCAGGACGAACTCGCTCTTGCCCGGATCGAGGGCGGTTCGGGCCCGGTCAGGGCCGTGGTGAACGGTCAGGGCGAGCTGCAGGACCTGAAGATATCCCCCGGGGCGCTCGAGGGCTCCGACGCATCCCTCCTCGAGGACCTGGTCATGGCGGCAGTGCGCGACGCGGTCGCGAAGAGCCGCGAGTACTCCGCCTCCAGGATGGAGTCCCTGGGCCTCCCGCGCATGGGCGGGCTCATGTGAGCTCCGACTGGTTCGACTCCCTCGTGAACGAGCTGTCGAGGCTCCCGGGTATCGGGAGGCGCACCGCGGCCCGGCTCGCCTTCGCACTGGTGGACGACAGGGAGCTCTCGAGGAGCCTCTCCGACGTCCTGAGGCGCACCTTCGAGATGATCCACGAGTGCCCGGTCTGCCGGAACCTCACGGATTCGGAGATGTGCCAGGTGTGCCTCGACAGGTCGCGCGGCAACTCACTCTGCGTGGTCGAGAACGTGGCCGATCTCAAGTCCATCGACGAGGCCGGCCTCTTCCGCGGGCGTTTCTTCGTGCTGCACGGGCTCCTGTCGCCGCTCGACGGCATCGGGCCCACCCAGCTCGGCTTCGACAGGCTCGTGGCACTGGTTCGCGAAACCGGAGCCCCGGAGGTGATCCTCGCCCTCGACGCCACCGCGGACGGCGAGGCCACCTGCTCATGGCTCGGCCGGACCCTCGAACCGACGGGCACGCGCGTCACGAGGCTCGCCAGGGGTCTCCCATCCGGAGCCTCCGTGGAGATGATCGACTCGGGAACCCTCGTACAGGCTTTCGAGGGCCGGCAGAAGATCTGACCAGGACCGGATGATCCTCAACTGGCCCAACAGGCTGACCGTTGCCAGGATGGCGCTGGGCCCCGTCGCCACGGCTCTCCTGCTCGACGAGCGGCCGGGGTTCAGGGCGGCGGCGCTGGCCACCTTCGCGGCAGCGGCGCTCACGGACGTCCTCGACGGCTACCTCGCCCGCAGGTACGGGTGGATCACCAACCTCGGACGGTTCCTCGATCCGCTGGCCGACAAGCTGCTGGTCTCGCTGGCCCTCATCGGCCTGGTGCAGGTGGGGCTGGTCCCGGTATGGGCCGCATGGGTGATCATAGGGCGCGAGCTGCTCGTCACCGGGCTCAGGACCATCGCGGCCTACGCGGGGGTCATCATCATGCCCTCGCGTATGGGCAAGCTCAAGACGGTCTTCGAGATGTCGGCCGTGTTCCTCTATCTTGCGCTTGCGGTGCCCTGGCCCCGGCCGGGCGTCCTGCCGGAGGGGCTGCACGAAGCCGCGGCCAGTTCCGTGCTGGTCGCCGCCACCGCCCTTGCCGTGTTCTCGGGCCTCGACTACATCTGGCGCAACAGGTCGATACTGAAGAGACTGCTGTGGTGAGCCGCGCGGTGCTCCGCATCGGGGCTGCGATAGGCACCACGCTGGGCACCGGGTTCTCCCCGGCGGCCCCGGGAACAGTCGGCAGCCTGATCGCCTTCGGCCTCTGGCTCCTGTTCGGGGCGGCCTCGACGGAAACGGCCCTCGTCGTGCTGGCCGCACTCATCCCGCTGTCCCTCGCCGGGGCCGCGGCGGGCGAGGCCCTGTGGGGTCGCGACCCGGGCCGCGTGAACATCGACGAGGTCCTGGGAACCTGGATCGCATGCATGCCTGCGGGCGGCAGCGTGGCGCTGGCCGCGGCCGGGCTCGTGCTGTTCAGGGTCTTCGACATTCTCAAACCCTGGCCGGTGCGCTTCTTCGACAGGATGGACGGGCCGGCGGGAGTGGTGCTGGACGACGCCTGCGCCGGCCTGATGGCCGCGGTGCTCGTGTTCCTGGGAGGGTGTCTTGGAATTCGCTGACGCTGCGATTCTCCTGGTGGGCGACGAGGTCCTCTCGGGCAGGGTGCGCGACGCCAACATCCCCACGGTCGCGAGGGAGCTCTCGGCCAGGGGGATCCCGGTGTCGCGGGCCGGCGTGGCTCCCGACGATCCGGCCGGGATAGCCGCCGTGCTCGCCTCGCTCCGGTCGGATCGCCGGCTGATCGTGACCACCGGAGGTCTCGGGCCCACCGAGGACGATCTCACGCCCCGCGCCGTGGCAGCCGCCCTCGGCATCGGCTTCTGCGAGGATCCCGAGGCGCTGGGGATGGTCTTGGGGAAGTACTCCGCCCGCGGGGTCGAGTGCCCGCGGTCCGCGCGCGCGCAGGCATGGCTCCCCGAAGGTGCCCGCCCGGTGGACAACCCCGCGGGTATCGCCCCCGGCATCGTACTCACGCTCGCCGGTTCGGGCGAATGCATCGTGATGCTGCCGGGCGTCCCCAGGGAGGTGGAGGGGCTGGCCGGCCCGTGCCTCGACGCCGCCGGGGCATCGGGTCCCGGGCTGGCCGAGGTCTTCTGCCTGAAGATCTGGGGCATCCCGGAGAATGCGCTCATGGATCTCATCAAGTCGGAGGACCTCGACGGGGGCGCCTCCCTGGCGTTCCTGCCCAGCCCGGGGCAGGTCGAGCTCTCGTTCCGGGGGCCCGGGGCCTCCGCGGGATTCGAGGCGGTCGGGGCGAGGCTGGGCTCTGCCGTCTTCGCCCGGGAGCGCGGCCCCCTGATCGAACAGGTGCTGGGCGAAGCCCTCGCCGAGCGCGGGTTCACCCTCGCCACGGCGGAATCCTGCACGGGAGGTCTCCTCGGCGGCAGGATCACGTCCGTGCCGGGATCGTCGGGGTGGTACCACGGAGGGGTGGTCTGCTACTCGAACGACCTCAAGAGGCTGGCGCTCGGGGTGCGGTCCTCCACGCTCGGGGCATTCGGGGCGGTCAGCGCCGAGACCGCGATGGAGATGGCCGAGGGAGCGGGCAGGCTGGCCGGTTCGGACGCGGCCCTGGCCGTGACGGGGATAGCGGGGCCCGGAGGGGATTCGCCGGAGAAGCCCGTGGGCACGGTCTGGATAGCGGCGATCGCAGGCGGCAGGCACGAGGTGCGGGCCTTCAGGTTCGGGGGCACCAGGGCCACCGTTCGCGATGCCGCATGCACCTGCGCCATGGGGCTCCTGCTCGGGCTGCTGGCGGAGGATGAGGATTGAGGCTGTTCCTGGCCCTTCCGCTGCCCGGCCCGGTCCGGCGGCCGCTCTCGGACTACATCGCGGCCCACAGGGTCAGGTTCCCGGAGCTCAGGTGGGTCGATCCGGAGCAGGCTCACGTCACGCTCAGGTTCCTGGGCGCCGTCGATCCTGCGCCGGCGCTCGAATCCCTGCGTACGGCATTCCCGGAGCCCGTCGGGGACAGATCATTCATGCTGTCCACTTGCGGGGCCTTCGGCAATGGTAGGAAACTCCCTGGTGTGTACTGGCTGGGCGGCGGGTTCCCGGACTGGGTCCGCGCTCTGGCGGGGCGGTTCGCCTGCCTTCCCGACGACGCCGGCCGCACGGGGCATGCGGCCGGGTTCGTCCCCCACGTCTCCGTCGCCCGCAGGGGCGGGTACGGCGGGCCGGTGGAACTGGCGGCACCCGGTCCGTGGGAGGGTATCTTCGAGGAGGTCGTCCTCTACGACAGCGAGCTTACCCGGTCGGGTCCGGTATATCGAAGAGTCGGGGGCATCCAGCTCCAGGGCGCGTGATATGAAATCCACCGCCCGGTGGTGACAGCTCGGGAGCGTTGTCAGACAACCGGGCGAGTGAAAGGCGGGACACATGGCAAGGGAGAATCCGGCTGACGAGAAGCAGAAGGCGCTGCAGGCTGCCTTCATGCAGATCCAGAAGCAGTTCGGGCAGGGCTCGATCATGCGCCTGGGGGAGAACGAGATAGTCCAGGTCGACACCATCCCGACCGGCTCCCTGGCCCTCGATGCGGCCCTGGGGATCGGCGGCATCCCCAAGGGCAGGATAACGGAGATCTACGGGGCGGAGTCCTCGGGCAAGACCACCCTGGCGATGCACATCCTCGCGAATGCCCAGAGGATGGGCGGCGAGGCCGCCTTCATCGACGCCGAGCACGCGCTCGACCCCATCTATGCCGGCAAGATCGGCCTGAACGTCGACAAGCTGCTCGTCTCCCAGCCTTCAAGCGGCGAACAGGCGCTCGAGATAACCGAGATGCTGGTGCGCAGCAACGCGGTGGATGCGATCTGCATAGACTCCGTGGCCGCCCTGGTCCCCAAGGCCGAGCTCGAGGGCGAGATGGGCGACTCCCACGTGGGCCTGCAGGCCAGACTCATGTCGCAGGCCCTGCGCAAACTCACCGGAGCGGTCTCCAGGTCCAACTGCTCCGTGATCTTCATCAACCAGATCAGGATGCAGATCGGCGTGATGTTCGGGAACCCCGAGACCACCACCGGCGGGCGGGCCCTCAAGTTCTACTCGAGCGTCAGGATAGACATCCGCCGGATCGCCTCCCTCAAGGACGGCGACGACGTCCACGGCAGCCGGACCAAGGCCAAGGTCGTGAAGAACAAGCTGGCACCCCCGTTCAAGCAGTGCGAGTTCGACATCATCCATGGTCAGGGGATCTCGCTCGAGGGCGAGCTGGTGGATCTCGGGCTCGAGAAGAACCTGCTGCAGAGGCGCGGCACGTGGTACTCGTACGGCGACCTCCAGATAGGGCAGGGGCGCGAGAACAGCCGCAAGTTCCTGGAGGAGAACCGCGAAGTGGCGTCGAAGCTCGAGAACGAGCTGCGGAAGCTGTACGAACTCCCGCTCCGCAGCGATGCCGCTCCGGTGAAGGCGCCCGCCGCCGCGCCCGCGCCCGGCAAGGCGGCGGCTCCTGAGAGTTGATGCGGTAGAGCCCCTGCGCAGGGGCTGGGTCAGGGCGGAGGCGGGAGGCCGCTCGGTGGCGCTGCCTTCGCGCGAATGCGGGGAACTGGGTGTGGAGCCCGGCGCGGAGGTGGACTGGGAAGGCCTGTCAGCCGAAGCCGCCAGGCTCCAGGCCGGCCCGGCCGGCGACGATGCCGCCAGGTATCTCTCGACCTCCGAGCGGACGGCGAAGAGCCTCGCATCCTACCTCGCCCGCAGGGGGTACCTGCCGGAGGTGGCTTCGTCGGTCGTCTCGCGCTTCGTCGAGAACCGCTGGGTGGACGACGAGAGGTTCGCCAGGCTGTTCGCCGAGTCCCGGCCCGATCTTGGCCGGGCCGGCCTCGGGCGCGAACTGGTGAAGCGGGGGGTTCCGGCCGCGGTCGCGGCCCGCGTGTCCGGCGAGCGCTCCGACTGGGAGTCCGCCGGGGGGCTGATATCCCTGCTGAGGCGCCGCTACGGAGGCCTCCCGAAGGAGGCTGCGCTCCGCAGGGCCCTGGGCTTTCTCGCCAGGCGCGGCTTCTCGGGCGCCGAGGCCTGGAGGGCCGCGCGGGAGGCGCTCGGGGGGGGTGACTCCGATGAGGGATCCTGAGCCCCTGGCGTTCTGGACCAACCTCGGAGCCAGGCTCCTGGGCATGGATGCCCCGGAGGAGCCCCGCACCCCTCCCTGGTCGGAGGCATGGGCCGATCCCCCGGTGCTCCCGGCCGCCGGTGCGGCCGGGGTCCTTGCCGGAAATCCCCTGCGTCCCCGGAAGGTGTGGGCCGCGACATGGGAGGTCCTCGCCCCGCTGGGCTTCTCCCGGGCCCTCAGGCTGCACCCCTGGCCGGGCATCGAACTGTTCCTCCCCTTCCACAGGGGCATGACCGCGGTGCTCCCGCAGGGCTTCTCCGGCAGGGTGCCCGCGGTGGAGAGGGCTCTTTCCGTGGCCGGGCGGGGGGCCGCGGCATGGAAGTGCGGCTACAGGCTGGTCGTCGTGGTCGGGGCGTGCGACGAACCCGTCACCGGGATCCTGGGCAGGGCCGGGCTGTCCTGCGCCACGCCCGACCTGCTGCAGGAGCTTCTCTGAGGAACCCGGTGTCCGGTTACGGTGTCCGGTGACCGGTATCCGGAAGCCGGAAGCCGGATGCCGTATACCGGCTCCCTGCTCCCGCCGGTTATCTTACGGGCATGATCCCGGGCGCCTGTCGTGATGGAGGTGGCGGAATGGGGCGCAGCAACTCGGAGCCGGACCCGATGACCCGCGAAGAGATGCTCGAGAAGGCCGGCATGGTAACGCGCGAGGACATGGAACTCGTCCTCGACAACGCCGAGGAGATAGAGAGGAAGTCGTCCAGGGGACCCCTGGCGGCCGTCCTGGGCGACGTGAAGATGCTCGTCTCCCTGGTGCGCGACTTCATCTCGGGCAGGTACCGCACCATCCCGCGCTGGATCGCGGGCGCCGCGGCCGTGGCGCTGCTCTACGTCCTCAATCCTTTCGACGTGGTGCCCGACGTGATCCCCTTCCTCGGGTACGTCGACGACGCCTTCGTGATCGGGCTGTGCCTGAGCATGGTGCGGAAGGACCTCGTGAAGTACGCGGCCTGGAAGGAGTCGCCCGGGAGGGCCTAGGGCCGAGGTTGCGGTTGCCGGGAAAGCCTTGCATATTGTCCGCCGATTTTCCATCCGGCTCTGCCGGGTTCCTTTACACGCTTCGAACGAAGCCTCAGTGGAGGTATATCCCGTGAAAACCTACTCCGCCAGAGAGGGCGAGGTAGAGCGGCGCTGGTTCGTGGTCGACGCCGAGGGTCAGACTCTCGGCCGCCTGGCCTCCCATCTCGCCGTCGTCCTCCAGGGCAAGAACAAGCCCGTCTACACCCGCCACATCGACACGGGCGACTTCGTGGTCGTCATCAACGCCGACAAGATGAACTACACCGGCACCAAGGTGGAGCAGAAGGTGTACTACAGGCACACCCGCTACCCGGGCGGACAGAAGGCCACCACACTCAAGGTCATGGCCGAGAAGCATCCCGACCGGGTGCTGAGGCTCGCGGTGTGGGGCATGCTGCCCAAGAACATCCTGGGCAGGGCGATGCTCAGGAAGCTCAAGATCTACTCCGGGCCCGTGCACCCGCACGCCGCCCAGAAGCCCGAGCCCCTGGACGCCCGGGCATGACGAGCGGAGGAGGTGAAATGCAGGAGCAGTACATAGGCGTGGGCAGGCGGAAGACGGCTACCGCCAGGTGCTACCTCAGACCCGGACGCGGGCTCGTCGTGATAAACCACAGGGAGCCGGCCGAGTTCTTCTGCGATCTCTGGCAGCTCGAGCACGCGCTCGAGCCCCTGGACATAGTGAAGGGCCGCGAATCCTTCGACCTCGTGATCAACGTGGCCGGAGGCGGCCTCACGGGACAGGCCGGGGCGATCAGGCTCGGCATAGCAAGGGCCTTCGTCTCCATGAATCCGGAATTCAGGCATTCCCTGAAGTCACAGGGCATGCTCAGCCGCGATCCCAGGGAGGTGGAGCGCAAGAAGTACGGGCAGAAGAAGGCCCGCAAGCGCTTCCAGTTCTCCAAGCGTTAACCCGGCGGTGGCCGTCGGGGCCGGCTCATCCTGCCCCGGCGGCGGCCTCCGGATATCACACACGGCGGGAGGAGCCGCGCCATGGTGTCCGTATCCCCGGACGGCCGCGGCATACCGCCGGCGGAACAACCGAAAGGACTCTGCAGGTGAAGATTCCCAGCACGCCCGAGATGCTCGAGGCCGGAGTGCACTTCGGCCACCAGGTCAAGAGGTGGAACCCCGCCATGAAGCCGTTCATCTTCATGGCCCGCGGCGGGATCCATATCATCGACCTCGAGAAGACCCGCTCCACCCTCGAGGAGGCTGTCAACCTCGTCACCCGCACCATCTCTTCCGGCAAGAGCGTCCTGTTCGTGGCCACCAAGAAGCAGGGCCGCGAGTGCGTCAGGGAGCACGCCGAGAGGTGCGGGCAGCACAGCATGACCGAGCGCTGGCTCGGCGGCACCCTCACCAACTTCGCCACCGTGCGCAAGAGCGTGCTCAGGCTGGAGGAGCTCGAAGCCTTCGAGAAGGACGGTTCGGCCGCCAGGTTCACCAAGCGCGAGCTGCTGCAGAAGTCCCGCGAACAGGAAAAGCTGGCCAAGTACCTCAGCGGCATCAGGTCGATGAGGGACCTCCCCGGCGCGGTCATAGTCGTCGACATCAAGAAGGAGCACATAGCCGTCCTCGAATCGAAGCGGCTGGGCATCCCCTGCATCGGGCTCGTCGACACCAACTGCAACCCGCACGAAGTCGACTATCCCATCCCTGCCAACGACGACGCGATCAAGTCGATATCCCTCCTCGTGGGCACCCTGGCGGATGCATGCCTGCTGGGCAACGAGGGCAGGGATCCGGTCCGGGCGGCGGGCAGGCCGGCCGAGGCCGAAGGAAAGGAAGAAACCGAATGAACATAGATGCCAGCATGGTCAAGGAGCTGAGGCAGATCAGCGGCGGCGGAGTCCTGGACTGCAAGAAGGCCCTCGAGGAAACCGGCGGCAACATGGACGAGGCCCTGAAGCTGCTGCGCGAGCGCGGCCTCAAGGTCGCGGCCAAGAAGGCCGAGAGGGAGACCCACGAGGGCACGGTGTCGGCATATCTCCACAACGGCGGGCGCATAGGCGTTCTCGTCGAGGTGAACTGCGAGACCGACTTCGTCGCCAGGACCGCCGAGTTCCAGACCTTCTGCAGGCAGGTCGCGATGCAGATCGCGGCATTCGAGCCCGTGGCCGTCAGCAGGGAGGACATCCCCCCCGAGACGGTCGAGGGCGAGAAGGAGATCTACAGGGCCCAGCTCCGCGAGACGGGCAAGCCCGAGGCGATCATCGAGAAGATCGTCGAGGGAAGGCTCGAGAAGTATTTCGAGGAGGCCTGCCTCCTCGACCAGGAGTGGATACACGACGCGTCCGCCGGCAAGGTGGCCGACGTGAGGAAGGCCCTGGTCGCGAAGATCGGGGAGAACGTCGTAATCAGACGCTTCGCCCGCTTCCAGATAGGTTCCTGACATGGCGGGGGACCCTCCGTCCGGGAGGATCCTTCTCAAGCTGAGCGGTGAGCTGCTCGCCGGCGGCCGTGGATCCGGCCTCGATCCCGCAGCCCTCGCCGCCTACGCGGGCGAGCTCGTGAAGGTCGCCCGCGAGGGCTGGAGCCTCGGAGTCGTGATCGGCGGCGGCAACGTCACTGTCTCTTATACACATCTCC
>JAUCPW010000018.1 GCA_030373045.1 Candidatus Fermentibacter sp. | reverse complement strand
CGCCGGCCCGCCCCGGGCCCCCGCCCCCCCGCGGCCGCGGCACCGGAAAGCACCGACATCAGGCGCAGGGCCGTCTCTTCCGCCGGTGATGCCGGTTCCCCACCCCCCTCGGGCGCCTCGAGCGACGCCGCCCAGGCCAGGACGGATGCCGGATCGCCGGAAACCGGCACTCCGGCAGATCTGAGCATGTCCAGCGCGGGCGCGAGGTCTTCGGGGCCGGGTTCGCCCAGCCATTCCAGTCTCTGCGGCAGAAGCTCCGCCGGGAGGCTGCCTGCGACCGCGGAGGTCACCAGCAGCAGGTCGGCGAACACGCGTGCCCCGGCAACCGGGCCGAGGGAGAGGCCGGGGGTCGGCTCCGCCCCGCACCCGGACAGGTCGGGGGAGAGCCAGCAGAGGCGCTCCGGAAGCCTCGTCAGGGCGCGGTTGGACATGGGGCGCTGGGCCGGGATGAGCTCGGCCTCGAGCAGGGCGGCCTCCGGCCCCGTTGCGGTCTCCGTCCAGTCCACGTCCCAGATCGCGCTCACCAGCCCGTCCTTCGACTTCCAGGCGGCCCGGGAGAAGTGCTGCCGCACCCTGCTGCGTATGGAGTCGGCCTTCCCGATGTAGAGGGGGTTCCCGGCGCAGTCGAGGAGGCGGTAGACCCCGGGGCCGGCCGGGAGCGCGCGCAGCTTCGAGAAGCTCATCCGCAGCGAGCACCCTTCGGGGAGGCCGCGCCTCCCCGGAACGGGGGTTTCGACGGCTGCTCCTCCGGGGGGCGGATTCGAGAGAGCTCGCAGGACGAGCCTCGTGGCCTCGACCTGGTCCTCCACCCGCTTCCTCGCGGGAGGCGGGATCCCGAGAAATCCGGAAACCGCCCTCAGGCCGTAGCCGGAGAGGCCCGGGAGGAGCCTCCGGGCGGCCTCGAGGGTGCAGAAGAAGGGCGGCAGAACCGCCTCAGGACCCAGCAGGCGGGAGATCAGCGCCTTCTCGTACCTGGCCGAGTGGGCGGCCACGGCTGTGACGCCTTCGAGGGCCGCCGCCAGCGCGGCGGCAGCCTCGCCGGGGGGCACACCGGACGCGAGGTCCTCCCGGGTGAGCCCGGTCAGCGCGAGGGTCCTGTCCGAAACCGACCCGGGATCGGCGGGGCGCACGACGAAGTGCGCTGCATCGCCCGGCCGGGCCCGGCCGGAGGGCGTGTCGACGACCCAGCCTATTTCTAGCAGCACCGCCCCTGACAGCGGGCCGTCCCACTGGCAGTCGACCACGAGCACGCGCTCGTCCGGGGGCGGCAGCCCCCCGGCACCGGTTCCGGAAGGCCGGTCAGACGCCGCTCCGAGCCCCTTCGACGTCCATGCGCATCACCATGGCGGGCGAATCGCAGTATGCCGAGACGTCGTCCGACGACTGACCGATCCAGTCCTCGCCCAGCATCCGGAAGAGATGCGACGAGATCCGCAGCTCGGGCAGCCTACCCACGAAGCGCCTCCCGTCGTGCAGCATGGCGAGCTGCACCGGAGTCGCGAAGGCGCCCTCGGGGGTGAAGTCGCCGCCCGAGGCCAGCGCCACGAAAATCCCGGGTTCGCCTCCCAGGAGATCGGACAGCGTCCTGTCGCACCGCTCCGCCCTGAGGCGGTCCGCGGCCGCCTGCGGGATCGCGTCGTAGTCGCCCGTGGCCGATCCGGTATGGGGCAGGCCGAACCGGGCCGCCGTCCTGCGGTCGGTGCAGACTGCGCGGAGCACCCCGGCTTCGATGAGCGGGAGTGCGTATCCTTCGTGGAACACTCCCTCCGCGTCGAAGAACGGGCAGTCGTCGGCCGACGGGATCCTAGACTGGGACAGCGAGAAGCGTTCGTCGAACAGGCGCTCGCCCATCCTCCCCGAGAACAGGGAGGCGCCCGTGCCGTACCTGTGGCCCGAGAGCTCTTCCGAGAGCTTCCCGTAGATCAGGGAGGCTTCCTGGAAGATGACGGGGAGCCTGCCGCCCGGAGGCAGGTCCACGGGGTTGTGCCAGGCTTCCAGGAACCGGTCGAACTCAGCTCTGATGCCGTCGGCGTCCCACCTCCGGCAGGGCCCCGCCGAGACCCAGCCGTCCATGATCCCGGTGGAGCCCAGGGCTCTGAAGACAAGCACGACCGCGGCCGACGAGAGGCTCGTCGCGAGATCGAGCCCGCAGTCGTTCCTGATCGAGATCTCGTCGTCCTCCACAGTGAAGTTCTCCGAGAATACGAGGTCGGGCCATTTCGCGTGCAGGGCTGCCATGAACGACCCGGCCCCGTCCGCCAGGGTGTCGTGCCCCATGCCCTCCAGGGCCGCCGCTTCGCGCCTGGCAGCCCGGCCCGAGATCTCCCAGGGGTACTCGATCCCGCACGACATGGAGTCGAGGGCACGCCGCTCGAGTTCACCGGGGTCGAACGAGCCGATGGCGCCCGCAGTGCCGATGCTCCTCCCGTCGAAGAGCCTGAGGCCGGTCTTCACCACGTCCGACCTGCGGATGGACTTCACCTCGGATTCGGCGATCCTGGCGGTGGTCCTGCGGATCCCGAAGGAGTAATGCTCGCGCCTGATGCCCGCCATTCACCTCACCTCCATCGCGCCGACCCTGACGAACGGGCCGCCGAAACCCACCGGGAGGGGATACTGCTCCATCTTGCCGCATCCGCCGCCCCCGGCGCCCTCGAGGTCGAGCGTGTCCGAGAGGCCGTCGATCAGGCCGAGGGTCTCCATCACGCTGCCCGTGATGACCGACACTCCCACGGGTTCGGCCAGCCTGCCCCCCCTTATCCTCCAGCTCATCGAGGGCGCGAGGGTGAAGGTGGAGAGCCCCGAACCGTGCTTGACGGTCTTCACGAAGAGCCCGTCGTCGATGCCCGATACCAGTCCGCCTACGGTGTCCCTCCCCGGCAGGATGAACGTCGTGGTCATGCGGGGGATCGGCTCGTACTCGAAGGAGATGCTGCGGGCGTTCCCGGTCGGCTCCTCGCCGAGTGCCGCGGCCGTCACGGCGCTGTGGAGCCTCCCGGCGAGCCTCCCGTCCCGGATGAGCCATGTCCTGCCGGAGGCCGTGCCCTCGTCGTCGAAGGCGTTGTATCCGGGGCCGGGGACGGTGCCGTCGTCGACGATGTTCAGGTCGCCCGAGCCCACGGGGCGGCCGATCGCCCACTCCGCGAGAGCCGCCTCGTCACCCAGCATGAAGTCCGCCTCGCTCTTGTGTCCGAAGCTCTCGTGGGCGAAGATCCCGGCCGCCATCGGGGAAAGGATCACGGGCATCCTGCCTCCGTCGACCGGCTTCGATCCCCGGACGAACTCGGACGCCTCTTCGAGCCTGTTCTCCAGGGCGGGGACGAGGTCGGGCAGATCCCCGAAGGTCCGGGCGCCGACATGGCAGGATTCCTGGAGGCGGGAGCTCCCGTGGGAGGTCTCGAAGGCGGCGACGAGGAGGAGGGTCTGGCGGTCGAACTCGAGATCCGCCCCCAGGCTGGAGAGAAAGGTCTTCCTCTTGTGGTTGTCGACGTAGTAGCACCGCCTGTCCGTCAGACCGCTCCTCCGTTCCATCGGTTCCGCCGAGGCCCTGAGCCTGTCGAGCTTGTCGCGGGACGGCACATCCGAGACATGGTCCGATTCGAAGAGGAGGGTCTTCCCCTTGTTCCCCCGGAACCTCCGGACCACCGGATCGTCCGTGATCCCGTCCTGCCTCGAGGCCATCGAGGCCAGGGAATCGAGCTCGGACTGGATCGAATCGACGGAGGAGGTGGAGGCGTAGTACCAGCGTACGCCGTCCCAGACCCTGATGAAGGCCGCCCTGTAGTGCCTCGAGACGTACTGTTCGAGCCTGCCCAGGACGAGGCCGGCGGTCGTGGACCAGACCTCCTCGATCCGGACATCGGAGTAGAGCCCCCGTGGGAATCCCAGCATCCCGCACCCCCCTGCGAGGTCCGACTTGGCGCGGCCGGGCGCCGCGATGCCATATACTAAGAAGTAGCGGACCCTCCTGCACGATGAGGCTCGATACGGTTCCACGGAGGTCGATCATCCAGGCCGGCACCTATGCTCTCGCATCCCTGGCGCTGTTCCTGGGCGCTCTCGTCCAGGGGGCTTCCGGATTCGCCTTCTCGCTGGTCTCTCTGCCCCTCCTCACTCTGGCCATGCCGGCCGGCCGTGCCGTGCCGATGCTCACCCTGTTCGGCCTCGCGATCAACTCGATAGTCCTCATCTCCGCGAGGTCGCGCACGCTGCCCGCCGGGTTCCCCGTCCTGCTGGCGGCAGGAGCGGCCGGCACCGTCCCGGGAGTGCTGCTCCTCGGATCCGTCCCCGAGGAGCCCCTCGCAATCGGAGTAGGCCTGACGGTTGCCGTGATCGCGGGCGCCTACCTCGCCGGATTCAGGGCCGGGCTCTCGAGGAGCCGCGCCGCGGTCGTGCCGGCAGGCCTCCTGAGCGGGGTGATGAACGGGCTGATGACCTTCAGCGGCCCGCCGGTGATCATCCTTCTCACCGAGCGGGGCGCCGGCAGGGACGAGTTCAGGGCCGGCCTCGCCTTCTACTTCCTCGGGCTCAACCTGCTGACCGTCCCCATGCTGGCATCGGCCGGCCTGCTGGACGGAGCGGTCCTGGCCGCGACCGCAGAGCTGCTCCCGGCAGCCGCCGCCGGCGCCATCCTCGGCAGCGCGCTCTCCGGCCGGATTCCGCAGGACGCCTTCCGCAGGGCCGTGCTCGTGCTCCTCGCCATCCTCGGGCTGTCGACCGCGGCCCGGGCGGCCTTCTGACCGCTCCCCTCCCGGGCGGCTCCGCCGTATGATCAGTGGTCTTGTCGAGGCCCCGACCAGCAGCGATTCGGAGGACAGGGATGACGGAGACCAGGTACTCGATCAGTCCGGAGGGCGAGAAGTTCCAGCTCCCCTCCCGGGATGACTATGCGGCCGAATTCGAGAGGCTCTCGAAGCTCGTGGACGAGAACCGCGCGAAGGGCAGGGAGATCGTATCGGTCGTGGGGCTCGGTTTCGTCGGAGCGGTGATGGCTGCGGTGGTGGCGGACTCCACCCGGCCGGACGGAACCCCGGGCAAGTTCGTCATCGGGATGCAGAGGCCGAGCACCCGCAGCTACTGGAAGACCCCCCTGATGAACAGGGGCGTGTCGCCGGTCACGGCCGAGGATCCCGAGGTCGCCCCCATGATCCGGCGCTGCGTCCTCGACAGGAAGACGCTCGTGGCCACCTATACCGAGGAGGCCCTCAGCCTGGTGGACACCGTCGTGGTCGACGTCCAGTGCGACTATCTCAAGGAGAGGCTCGGCAACTGCCGCGAGGGCGCCGCGGACATGGCGGCCCTCGAGGAATCCCTGGCCGTGATCGCGCAGCACATCCGCCCGGATGCGCTGGTCCTCATAGAGACCACGGTGCCCCCGGGCACGACCGAGCAGGTCGCCTATCCCATCATGAAGAAGATCTTCGAGAAAAGGGGGATCACGACCGATCCGCTGCTCGCGCACAGCTACGAGCGGGTCATGCCGGGCCGCAACTACGTGGCCTCGATCCGCGACTTCTGGCGGGTCTGCAGCGGCATAGGGCCCGGGGCGAGGGAGAGGGTCGTCGCCTTCCTCTCCAGCGTCCTGAACGTCAAGGACTTCCCCCTCACCGTCCTCGACCGCCCCATCGAGTCCGAGACGGCGAAGATCGTCGAGAACAGCTACCGCGCGACGATCCTGGCGTTCCTGGACGAGTGGTCGGTGTTCTCCGAGCGCAACGGCGTCGACCTGAAGAAGGTCATCGACGCGGTCCGGGTCCGCCCCACGCACTCGAACATGATCTTCCCGGGCCCCGGCATAGGCGGCTACTGCCTGCCGAAGGACGGGGGACTGGGCGTCTGGGCCTACAGGCACATCCTGGGCTTCGACGACGACATCTTCCGCATCACCCCCGCCGCCGTGGACATCAACGACACACGAGCCCTGCGAGTCCCCCAGATGGTCCGCGACGCCCTCCGGAACATGAACAGGCCCATTGCCTCGGCCGACATCCTCGTCCTGGGGGCATCCTACCGCGAGGATGTGGGCGACTCCAGATACAGCGGCTCCGAGCTCATAGTGAGGAAGCTCACCGAGATGGGCGCGGACGTGAAGGTCCACGATCCATACCTCGAGCACTGGTGGGAGTTCGAATCCCAGGACACCTACCCCAAGCCGGGCTACTCCTGGTCACGCTTCTTCCACAGGCAGGGCCCGCTCTCGAACCTCAGGATGGAACCGGCGCTGGATGCGGCCATGAAGGGCGCCGATGCCATCATCCTGGCCGTGCGCCACGGCGAATACCTCGCCCTCGACCCCGACAGGGTCTTCGAGGCGGTCGGCCGTCCGTTCGCGATCATCGACTGCTTCTGCATCCTCGACGACGCGAAGATCAGGAGGTACCTGGAGCTGGGCTGCGAGGTGAAGGGGCTCGGCCGCGGCCACGTGAAGCGCATCAAGGAGAGCCTGAAGAACTGAACGGAGGCGCGGGGGGATGATCCTCTGCATCGCGGCGATCGCTGCCGCGGGAATCCCCGTGACCCTGGCGGACGGGGTCGACCGGGCGGCCGCGCTCGATTCGGCGACGATCCTCTTCTCCAGAGGGCCCGACCTGTTCACCGCGGATGTCGGTTCGGGGCTCATCGCCCCCTGGGTGCCCTCCTGGTCGCCCGCGGACGGCGGATGGGAGGAGGACGGGGGCTTCTACTCGATACTCGTGAGCCCCGACGGCGACCGCGTATTCCTGGCCCTGTCCGTGTACCTGCCCGGGGACTTCGAGGTGCCGGAGGAGTACGGGGGGATGCGGAGCGCCTTCCTCGGGATCATCGCCGGAAGAGACGGCTCGGGGGCCATGCCCGTGCTCGTCGGAGTCGCAGCGGGGGGAGGCCCCTCCTACGCCTTCACCTCCGATTCGCGGCTCCTCGCGGGTTCGCCGATGTTCGACTGCGAACCCACCCCGGAAGGTTATTCCGAGCTCCTCCGGCGCAGGTTCGGATGCGGGGCCGACATGCCCCCCGACGCTGTCGATACGGTCACGGGAGAGCCTGTCTACCTCGACATCGCGGGCATCGGCGACGGCTTCTGGGAATGCCCTTACTCGGACTTCTTCAGGATAGAGAACAATTACTACGAGGAGCACGAGTTCGGGTCGTTCGCCGGACCCGGCGTGACAGGGGCCTGGCGCACGCCAGAGGGAAGCTCCTCGGCCTTCCTGGGCTGGGTGCTGCCCGACGCGGTGCTCGTCGGTCTCGACGGAGCCCCGTTCCTGCTCTCGGTCGACGGATCGACGAGGCGCTCCGGCCTTCCGTTCCTCCCCCTCCCGGTGGCCTGGCTGCCGGACGGATCCTATCTCTTCGCCTTCGACGGCCGGCCGGGGATGCTGTACCACGCCACGATAGACTGGGACTCCGGAGAGGTCGGGTGGATCTCGGCGTTCGAGACGCCTGCAGGGTGCGAAGGGTGTCGGCTTTCGCCCATGCCGGGATCGGGAGGGGTCTTCTTCGTCCAGGGGGACGGGGACCTCATCTACCTGCCGCTGGAGTAGCCTCCCCGCCGCGGCTCCTTCTCTTCAGCGGATTGCGGACCGCGATCGCGTTCTCCGGACAGAGCTCGTGGCAGCACAGGCAGACGATGCACTTCCTGCGATCCATCCTCGCCCGGCCTTCCCTTATCTCTATCGCCCCCACGGGGCAGCTCTTCGCGCAGAATCCGCAGCCCGTGCACTTCGCGCCCGCCGCAGGGACCGTCTTCACGAACGCCCTGGCCAGCGCACCGGCGAAGTGGGGGATGTAATCGTAGAACCAGGTCGAGGGGATGTCGAAGCCGGGGAGGACGGCGGTCCCGTCGACCGTGATCTCCCGGAAGGGCTTCCCGAGACCCCTCCTGCGGACCTCGCGGGTGGTGTCCAGATCCTCGGGCCCGAGGCCGGCGACGGATGACATGACCATGTCGAGCAGGACCCCGTCCTTCGCCACGCCCAGGATGCCGTCCATCCTGGGATGCCCGTCGGTGCCGGGCCCGCGCCCGTCCATGGCGAGGATCGCGTCCATCACGGCCATGTCGAACGGGACGAGCGTGTAGATGTCGGCGATGTAGCCGGCCAGGATGCGCGGCCTGACTGCGTAGCTGTGTATCATCGCCTTGCCGATCCCTGGGACGGCTCCGAAGCAGTTCTTCACGGCGTTCGTGAGCCGGCAGTACATGTGGGTCTTGAACTTGCACATGTTGACCAGGACGTCGTACTCCAGGACCGGTTTCGCGATGCGGTACGTCCTGCCGCCCGCCTCGAGCTCGACGCTGCCGGCCCGCTCGAAGGAAACGAGCTCGACTCCGGGATCCCCGGCCAGCGGATCGAACCCGCAGTTCCTCCAGTAGCGCTCGATGCCTCCTATGGCTCCGCCCGGGCTGTCGCCGACCGCCACGCTGCATCCCCGCGCCTTGAAGAGCATGGCCATCGCGGCGACGACCTCCGGGTGGGTCGTGATGCCCCGCGAAGGGTCCTTCGCGGCCAGCATGTTGACCTTGAGGAGCACCCTCGCGCCGGGCACGGCCTTCGCGGGCCACCCGCCGGCGGCCTCCACCATCCCTGCGAGCACGGGCGCGAGCTCGTCCCTGTCGTACCGGAGCCCCTGGCGCAGGCAGACGTCACTCATGCATCTCTCCGATCCAGCCGGGCACTTCCATCCCGGCGAGAGCCAGCTCCCTCCCGGCTATGTGCGCAAGCCTGCCGGGCCAGGAGTAGCCCTCGGCATGGCTGCGGCAGGCGGCCGGGTCGGGAGGGTCGTCCAGCAATCCTGCGACTGCTTCCGCGAGGGCTTCGGGAGAGGCCTGCCCGACCGCCCTCGATATATCCGCGGGGAAGGTGTCCATGAGGCCGCTCCCGGCCAGCCCGACAACGGGGACTCCGCTCGCGAGGGCTTCGAGGAAGGTCAGGCCCAGCGTCTCGGCAGGGGCGGCGGAGAGAAGCACGCTCGCCTCCCTGTAGACTCCGGCGAGGCGTCCGGGGTCCAGGAACCTGAGATAGGAGACGCCGGGATCGAGCCGTGCGGCCTCCAGGGCCCTCTCCCTCATGATCCCGTCCCCGACGACGACCAGCTTCGCCCTCCTCCTGCGCGACAGGATGGAGAACGCCTCGAGGACCGTCTCGAATCCCTTCTCGCGCGTGAGCCTTCCCACGAAGAGGATGACCGGATCGCCCTCCCGGGGGGCGCCGGGCCGGAAGAGGCCGGTGTCGACGCCGAGCGGGGCCAGCTCCGTGTTGACGATCCCGCGGGATGCAAGGACATCCCTGACCAGCGGGGATGCAACGAAGACCCTCCTGCTGTCCGCATAGACGGACCTCAGGTAAGCCCAGCCCGCCTTCTCGAGGGCGCTCCTCAGGGCGGACCGCCGGGCCCCGAAAAGGGCCTCGGTGTAGGAAAGCGGGAAGAAGGCATGATAGTAGTCGAACACTGGCCTTCCCGAGTCCCTCGACCAGACCGACAGCGCCTTCCTCAGCCTGAAGGGACACCCCCCCTCGGCGAGATCTGGCTTCCATTCCTCCAGGAAGGCCAGTGCGGGGCCCAGGGAGACCGGGGTGCGGTATCCCGGCGAGAAGAAGAGGGAGGGCGACCTCACGGTGGCGGTCGAGAGCATCCCGTCCGTCACGAGGCTGCTTCCTGCGCCCGGGATCAGGAGAAGATGCCTCACGTCGCCGGGAAGGCCGCCCAGCCAGGCCCGCTTGTGCTCGAGATAGCGCCTGACGCCGCCTCCCGCCGCGCTCCAGAACATGGTCGCGTCGCAGAGGCGCATGTCTTCAGGGTATGGCGGGGCAGTTGCCGAAGGCCGGCGCCATGACCCTGTTCTTCCCGGTTCTCTTGCCCATGTACATGCGCTTGTCGGCTATTTCGAGGAGCCGCTCCCTGTCGCTGACGTCCGAAGGGAAGGTTGCCACGCCGATGCTGACGCTCACGCAGCCGAGGGGCTGGTCGGCGGCGTGGGGGATCTCCGGGTTGTTGTCGAGCACCATCTGCCTGATCCTCTCGGCTATCTCGGCGGCCACCCTGCCGCCGGTGAGAGGGAGGATGCTGACGAACTCCTCGCCCCCGTACCTGACGAGCGTGTCGATCTTCTCCCTGAGGGCTCCGGAGATGGTCCGGGCCAGGGTGCGGAGGAGGGTGTTGCCCATGGGATGGCCGAAGTGGTCGTTGTAGTTCTTGAAATCGTCGACGTCTATCATCAGGAGGGAGCACTCGTAGTTGTACCTCGTCGCCCTCTCGAGCTCCTCCCTTATCCTCTCCTCGTAGAACCTGAGGTTCCTCAGATTCGTGAGCCTGTCCCTCTGGGCGGCCTCCCATGCCCGGGCGTGGAGCCTGGCGTTCTCCACCGCGGTGGCGGCGTTGTTGGCCAGGCTGGATACCCTGCGCACAGAGTCGGTGTCGAACCTGTTCCTCCTCCGGCTCTGGATGTCGATCACGCCCGTGGCCTTGTCCTGTATCAGCATGGGGACGGCGATCTCGCTCCTCGTGGTGTTGAAGTCCTCTATGTACCTGGGTTCCTGCGAGACATCGGGGATGTTGAGCACCCTGGCGCCCATGAAGGCCCCGCCGATGATCCCGAGCATCGACAGGTTCCTCGACCTGGGCTCCTCACGCACCGAGTCGTACATGGGGCCCGAGAGCAGGACAGGGTGCTCGAGCCCGGGCTCATCCGCCGAATAGCCGCAGCCGGCCTTCACGACGAGCTTCTCGGGGACGCCCGAATCCGAGTCGTCCTCGGGGAGGAGGATCGAGATGTTCTCCTCGGGATAGAACAGCCTCAGGCTCCGGAGCAGGAGGTCGCAGATCTCGTCCAGCTCCAGGGTCGAGTTGAGGTCCCTCCCGATCCTCGACATCATCTCCAGCTCCTCGTTGCGCTGCTTCAGATCCGATCTCAGGGTCTGCTCCTCGGTGACGTCCACGGCCAGAAGGACTGCGCCGGTGATCCGGCCTCCGCTGCGGTAGGGGACGAAGCGCAGATTGAGGATCGCGGAACCACCGCCGGGCCTGTTCAGCGCCACCCCGTCCTCGACGCAGGACCTGCCCTCGAGCAGGACCTTGCCGAGCATCTCCAGGCGGCCCCCGCCCGCGACGGCAGGCGCTGCATCCGACAGGGTGCGCCCCAGAAGGGCGGACGGCTTGAGACCCATGAGGGATTCCGTCCCGATCGCCTCTGTGATGCGCCCCGACTGGTCGATCATTATCAGGGACGAGCCGAGGCTCGAGAGGACGATCGAGTTCTGCTCCTTCGCCGCCGCTATCTCCTCCTGGTCCATCACGTTGCGGAGCACGCACGCCGCCCTGACGCAGAAGTCCTTCAGGGCATCGAGGTCGTCGGGTCCCATGGGCCGCTCCGTGACATGGCAGTCGCACCTCACGACGCCCATGACGCCCGCGGAGTCGGCAAGCGGGGTGTCGACGTAGTCGGTCGATCCGGCCCACGAGAGCCTGATCTCGGGGATCCCGACCTCGGTCGACCGCACCTGCCTCCTCTCCCGGATCGCGATGGCCACCGGCAGCCCCTCGACCGACGAGAGCCTGGTCGCCTGCTGCTGGATGTCCGAGGGCACCCCCCGCCCGAGAGCGGCTTCGATGCGGAGCTCGCCGGGCTCGTGGAGGAACTGGAAGACCTGCACCCTGTCGAAGCCCAGGTCGGTGAGCACGCCCGACGCGATGTTCCGGAATACCTCGTGCACCGAGGGGCTCATGCCCATCTCCGGCATGAGGTCCTGCATGGCTTCGAGCCTGTCCAGCCTCTTCTCGAGAACTCCGGTGAGCTCCTCGAGGATCGAGACCCTGTCGGGGAAGGACCCCGGGGAGAGATTCGCCTGGGGGCGTCCGCTGGCCGCATCCAGCAGCCCGACGCATTTCTCGACGAACTCGCGAGGCTCGATGGGCATGTCCAGGGTCATGTCGGCTCCCGCCCTGCGGGCCCTCGAGGCGGTGAGCCTGTCCTGGCGCGGGAGGAGGACGGCGGTCTTCAGCCCGCTGAAGGCCGGATGGCTGCGCAGGTACCTGACGACCCTGAGGGCGCCGAGTCCCGGGAGGTAGAAGCCGCACAGGACGAGGTCCGGCATGATCTGCCAGGCCTTCCTGATGGCTTCGATCCCGTCCGGGACGGTATCCGCATGAAGGCCCTCCATGCGGAGGGCCTTCGACAGCATCAGGGCGAGTTCGGCATCGCTCTCGGCGATGACTATGCGCTGGTTCCTCTCTATCACTTGGCCTTTTCGAGAACCGACTGGGCCGCCGCCAGCCTCGCCACGGGCACCCTGTAGGGCGAGCAGGAGACGTAGTCGAGTCCCACGGAGTTGAAGAACCTGATCGAGGAGGGGTCCCCCCCGTGCTCGCCGCATACCCCGAGCTTGAGCCCGGGCTTCTCGGCGCGGCCGCGTTCGACGGCCAGCCTGACCAGCTCTCCGACACCCTCCTCGTCTATGGAGGAGAAAGGATCCTTTTCGTAGATGCCCATCCTGACGTAATCGCCGAGGAACTTGCCTGCGTCGTCGCGCGAGAACCCGCAGCCCATCTGGGTGAGGTCGTTGGTCCCGAAGCTGAAGAAGTCTGCGTGCACCGCCACTCTTCCGGCATCGACCGCGGCCCTGGGGACCTCGATCATGGTTCCGATCCTGTAGGCGATGAAGTCGGCGGGCCTGCCCCTCTCGGCGAGCACGGAGTCGATGACCGCCTGTGCCCTCTCCCTCGAGATCCGCAGTTCGGCGGGATGGCCCACCAGCGGGATCATGATCTCCGGCAGGACCTTGATCCCCCTGTCGGCGCAGTCGATGGCGGCTTCCATTATCGCCCTCACCTGCATGTCAGAGACCTCGGGATAGGTAAGGCCGAGCCTGATGCCCCTGTGCCCGAGCATGGGGTTGAACTCGTGGAGGGTCTCCACGACCTGCCTGATCTTCTCGACGGGCACTCCCATGACCTTGGCCATCTCCTGCTGGCCCTCCGCGTCGTGCGGGAGGAACTCGTGCAGGGGCGGGTCGAGCAGCCTGATGTTGCAGGGCCTGCCGGCAAGGGCGGTGAAGATGCCGTCGAAATCGCTCCTCTGCAGGGGGAGCAGTTCGGAAAGGGCCTCGGTGTAGGTGGCGAGAGGGGCTTCGAGTTTGTTCCGGAGGACGTCGTTCGACGGATCCGCCTCGATCTGCTCGCGCAGCCTCTTCACCTCGTCGGCCACGAGGATGAGCTTCCTGAAGGAGATGATCCTGTCGCCCTCGAAGAACATGTGCTCGGTGCGGCACAGCCCGATGCCCTGGGCGCCGAACAGGACGGCCATCTCGGTGTCGCGCGGGGTGTCGGCGTTGGTCCTGACCCCGAGCCTCCGCACCTCGTCGGCCCATCCCGCGAGCCTGCTGTAGTTCGCGTACAGCTTCGACTCGGACGCCGGCATCATGCCCCTGAGGACCTGCACGATCTCGGACGGCTTCACGTCCACCGCTCCAAGGAAAACCTCGCCGGTGAATCCGTCGATGGCCACCAGGTCGCCTTCCCTGATGCAGACTTCGCCGCAGGTGATCGTCTTCGTCGAGGCGTCGACGTGAAGCTCGCTCGCGCCGGCCACGCAGGGCGCGCCCATCCCCCTGGCCACCACCGCCGCGTGGGAGGTCATGCCTCCGCGCGCGGTGAGTATGCCCTTCGCCACGGCCATGCCGCCGATGTCCTCGGGGCTCGTCTCGAGGCGGCAGAGGATGACGCTCTCGCCCCTGGACGCCCAGGCTTCGGCATCCTCGGCAGAGAAGACCGCCTTGCCGGAGGCGCCGCCGGGCGAGGCGTTGAGACCCTTCGTGAGGAGCCTGGCCTTCTCCTTGCCCTTCCTGTCGAGCACGGGGGCGAAGAGCTGGTTGAAGCTGCCTGCGGGGACGCGCATCAGCGCGGTATCCCTGTCGATCAGGCCCTCGTCGACCATGTCCACGGCGGCGTTCAGCGCGGCGAAGATGGTCCTCTTGCCGGACCTGGTCTGCAGCATGAAGAGCCTGCCGTTCTCGATGGTGAACTCGATGTCCTGCATGTCCCTGTAGTGGGATTCCAGCTTGCTGCGGACATCGAGGAGCTGGGCATAGATGGCCGGATTCTGTGCGCCGAGCGTGGATATCGGCTGGGGGGTCCTTATGCCTGCCACGACGTCCTCGCCCTGGGCGTTCATCAGGTATTCGCCGTAGAAGACGTTTTCGCCGTTCGCCGGGTCGCGGGTGAAGCAGACTCCCGTGCCGGAATCGTCGCCGAGGTTGCCGAAGACCATGGTCTGCACGTTGACGGCCGTGCCGGTGAGGCCGCGGATGTCGTTGAGCTGGCGGTAGCGTATGGCCCTGGGGTTGTTCCATGAGCCGAAGACTGCGTCGATGGAGTGCCTGAGCTGGACCCAGGGATCCGTCGGGAAGTCCTCGCCGACATGCTTCCTGTAGAGCCCGCGGTACAGGGCGACCACCCGCTTCATGTCCTCCACGTCGAGATCCGTGTCCTGCCTCACGCCCCTGGCGTCCTTCACGGACTGGAGGGCGAGCTCGAAATCGTGGTGCGGGACGCCCATTACGACGTCGCCGAACATCTGCATGAAGCGCCTGTAGGAGTCCCAGGCGAAACGGGGGTTCCCGCTGCGCTTCGCGAGGGCTTCGAGGGTGGCCTCGTTCATCCCGAGGTTGAGGACCGTGTCCATCATGCCGGGCATGGAGACGGCCGCACCGCTCCTGACCGATACGAGGAGCGGGTTCGCGGGGTCGCCCATGCGCTTGCCCGTGGCCTCCTCGAGCTCGGTGAGCTTGCCCCTGATCTCGGCTTCGAGCCCCTCGGGCCAGTTCCTGCCCGCCTTGTAGAAGGAGTCGCAGGCTTCCGTCGAGATGGTGAAGCCGGGGGGGACGGGCAGGCCCAGGCGCGACATCTCCGCCAGGTTCGCCCCCTTGCCGCCGAGAAGGTTCTTCTGATCCCTGCTGCCCTCTGTCCTGCCTGCGCCGAAGAAGTAGACGTATTTCACCGGGACCGCCAATCGGTTGTTAGGGACTACACTGCGCTGCGGCGGCGGGGAAGCCGCCTCAGAATGCTCAGATCGGATTATAACCAAGGAATGCAGCCGGGCGGCAACTACCCCCGGCGGGTCCTGCCCTTCCACATCCACGCCACGAACTCCTCCAGCTCGGCGCGCTCGGAGTCGGTCTGGGGCGTGGAGCGCGAGAGCACCCACTCGACTGCGTCGGCGGGGGAGGAGAAGTCGCCGAGCCGGGCGGCCAGGGATGCGAGCACGTCCGACAGCCCGCTGCTCTTCACCCGCAGGAGCAGGTCGCGGCCTTCGCTGGCGGTGCGGGCCAGCAGGTCGGCCCTGTTGAAGGCCTCCAGGTCGACGGCGCGGGACAGCTCGCCGAAGCGCTGCTTGAGCCTGCTCTCAGATACGCCGTACTCCGCGGCCAGCTCCTCCTGCGTGTAGTGCGGACCGTTCATGGTGACGGCATACTCGAGGGCGGCAGCCCAGATCGCCGGCTTCCTGCCGGCGGGCGCACTCCCTCTCGATTCGAGGAAGGCGTCCCATAGGGCACGCGCCTTCTCGGCCAGATCCCTGCCGTACCCGTGGACCTGCATCATCCCCGCGGCCATCCCGGGGACCATGTCCCTGTCGCCGGCTGCGGGGTCCTGCACCGACATGACCCTGCGCTTCGTAGAGACGCGGAGAGCCTCTATGCGAAGGAGGGTGTGCTCGATCCGGGAGTCGAAGGGAGCCAGGTCGCGGGCCTGGATGAGCAGGTGGAGGCTCTCCTCCAGCCTGCCGCGCTTGGCCTCGAGGAGCGCCAGGTAGGCCAGCGTCGCGGGAACGCTGTTCTGCTCGCGCCTGGCGACGGCCAGCAGCGCCCTCTCGGCTTCGGGGTCCCTGTCCAGGAGAAGGAGGGACAGGCCCAGCTTCCTGCGGGCGTCGAGGTCCTCGGGGCAGGATTTGGCGTACTCCTCGAGGCATTCCCTCGCCGGGTCGAACCAGTCGAGCCTCAGGAAGACGTCCGAAGCCAGGAGCAGGGAGGCGGGGCCCGGCACCCCGTGCCACTGGAAGCCCGCCATCCTCTGAGCGGCGTCCCTCGCCCTGCCTTCGATCAGATCGAGCCTGGAGACGGAGAGGATCGCGAGATCCTCGTCGGGTGTGGCCTTGACCGCCGGATCTGCCAGGAGCCTCTCGAGGCCCTCCCTCTCGCCCTCCGGGTCGCCCCGGTCCCTGGCCCCCTCGATCTCCTTCCACAGCCACCGGATCTTGCCCAGCGACTCCTCGGCACTCATCGGATCCCTGCTCCTCCCGTGCCCCTGTCCTTCCGCCTCACCTCACGACCGCGAGCACTCCGGAGAGGCCGGTCTCGCTCTCGAACGACGAGGTCCCCGTGGTCACGGCCCCGATGAAGTAGACGTAGGCACCCGTGGCGGGTTCGTCGCCGTCGGCGTCCATGCCGTCCCAAAGGATCTGGTTGTATCCCTGCGAGCACTGCGCGTCGATGGTCCTGATGCACCTGCCTGCGATGGTGTGGATCGAAACCCTCACGGCCGCGTCCTCGGAGAGTCTGAAACTGAAGCAGCGCAGGCCGTTTCCGGGATTCGGGTAGACGAGGGCCTCCGAGATCGACACGCTGCCCTCCTCCCTCACGGAAACGAGGAGGGTGTCGCTCGAGCCGTTGCCTACGCCGTCGAAGCTCCAGAGGATGAGCCTGTGCTCGCCGACGGAGAGCGACCCGGTGCCGCACTCCAGGAGCCCTTCGGTGGTGCTCCCCTGCAGGTAGGAGAAGTAGTCGCCGACGTCGATGCCGGTGGCATCGACGAACAGGGTGAGCTGTCTCCCCGGGCCGCCCAGGAAGCATATGCCGGACGGATCGGAGATCGTCGCCCTGAGTGTCGCCCCGCCGGAGACCTCCGGGTGCTCCACGCCCTCCTGGCCTGCGATCCACATCTCGGCCTCCGGGCCCTCGTAGTCGCCTCCGGCGGGAGTCCCCTGCGCCACGGGCACCGGATCAGCCCCGCCGGCATCCACGTCGGAAGGAGCGGGCACCGAGCCTCCGGCGCGCCCGTAAGGTCCGGCGACCGACTGCACCGGCAGGATGCAGTCGAGCCCGAACGTCCCCGCCGTCACGGGTGCGCTGCCCCGGAAGGCCGCCCCGCCGTACTTCAGGTAATCTATCTCGCCTCCCAGCCTGCAGATGTACGTGACGGGGCTGGACGACTCCATGACCGTGACGAACGCGGAGCCCGCCCCCTGCCTGCAGGTCCCGGAGACGTGGTTCGTCTCGCCGGTGCGCAGGGTGTCGCCCTCCACGGCGAAACCGGCCTCGCCGTCGGGGAGGGGGAGTCGGGTCGTCAGGTCGCCGAAGAGGATGTACCCCCTGTTGTTGGTGAAGTAGGAGCCGGACTGGTCGACCTTGCACTGCCAGAGCGCCTCCGCCACGGTGAGGTCCGGGTGGGTGAAGAGGCTGTCGAAGACGGCCCGGCAGAGACTGTAGTTGGAGGGACCGGAGCAGCCCCTGGTGGCAGCCACCGAGGCCAGTCCGCCGCCAGCGGGATGCAGGAGGAGGCGTTCCGCGATGGCGTCGTCGCCCGTGCCGTCGAAGTGGCCCACGTCGCACGTCGCCCAGAAGGAGACCGGCAGCCTTCCGCCGTTCTCGAGGAGGGAGACGTCGGAGCCGTACATCGCGCCTTCGTGTGCGATCTGCTCCGCCGCCCCGTGCCCGAGGTAGCATACGGCGCCGAAGCCCTCGGAAAGCAGGGCCAGCAGGTCCTCCCTGGCCTCGGGCTTCTTGGGGTGCGTGCCGGAGGGGGGCCACGGGTATTCGATGAGGTAGAACTTCACCCTCTCGATCCTGCGCGGGGCCATCTCCTCCGCCAGTCTCTCCGTGTCGACCGTGTGGTACAACTCGTCGTAATTGTCGCCCTGGCCCCATTCGTCGTCGGCGATGAAGAGCATCCGGTTCGTCCATGCCCCCTGGTTCTCGCCGGAGCTCTGCGCGAGCAGCTTCGCCGTGCAGGTCAGGAGCTCGGCCCCGGTCTGCACCGGGAGCCTCGCGATGGGGAGTTCGGGCAGGTCGGCGTCCTCGTGCGCCATCACGTAGCGGTCGTCCACCAGGATGTCGTTGAAGCCCAGGCTGGACCAGGGGAAGATGAGCGAGGGGACGGACGTCGTGTGGCCCAGCGGGTCGTAATGGCCGTCGCCCACCAGGAGAACGCCCGACGGAGGCTCGGTCCAGGAGTCCATGGCCCATCTGACCGCGGATCTGACGGCGCCCGGATCGGCCACGCCCTGGCCGAACTCGTCGTAGATCTCGCGGGTGGTGGCCACCTCGCACTCGAGCCCCATGGATGCGTAGAACGAGAGCAGACCCCAGAGCTCGTCGGCCAGGGATTCGGGCGTGACGATGAGGATGTCCGCTCCGGTGACGGTACCCACGAGCCTGCCGGGGCCGGCCGGGGAGATCGAATCTGGAGAGAGCCAGTCACCGCCGCCTACGGCGAGGATCCGGGTGTCCACGGACACCTCGAGGGAGAACGATGCGGCCGACCCCGAGATCTCGAAGCCCGAGAGGGCGGCGACGGGCATCGAGTCCTCCAGCAGGTAGAGCGAGGAGGAGGAATCGAAGGGCCCGGTGGAGAGAGTGAAGAGCCCCTGCCTCTCCACCCCCGGCATCAGCATCATGCCCGCGGTCTGCCCCGGGGCCGCCGGCGCGCTGATCCTGACCCAGTCGAGGAACAGGTCGTGGTCCTCGGAGGTCGTGTTCTCGACCCTGACAGTGCCATTGCCGGGGATGGCGATCCCGGAGATGGTGACCGTCTCCACGCCTCCGCCCGACCAGCTCCCCTCGGCGAGCAGGTCGCCGTCCAGGTAGATCCCGTAGTGGATGGCCTCGGTATCGGGAGCGCAGAGCCTCACGTTCAGTTCGCCGATGCCGGCGGGCTCGTAGCCCAGGGTGTACGGGACGTCGAAGCCGTCGCCCGGGGACATCGTGGTCCAGACCCAGCCGGTGGTCTGTTCGTGTTCGGGATCCCACTGGCTCTCCTGTTCGACCAGCGTCTCCACCATGTAGTTGCCGTACTGGGGAGATCCGTCGGGGACGGCCGGCAGGGTCTCCATCCTGCGGCCGGGCTCCCCGCCCCAGGTCAGCCAGTACGTGTTCGTATCATCCCATCTGTGCGGGACCCAGGCGGCCCCCGAAGCGTAGGGCACCCAGCGGGAGAGGGCGAGCCCCACGAATCTGATCCTGTCGCCGCCGTCGAAGATGCCGTCTCCGCCGTCGAGCACCTGTATGGCGACCGGCGAGAGGGAATGCTCCTCGGCCGGATCGAAGCCGAACATCTCCCCGGAGCCCGAGAACATCGCCAGGCTGGCGGACTGCACGCCCTCGACATCGCAACCCGCCCCGGCCAGTTCGGAGCAGGTCACCTCGTACCCGCCCGTCCCGCTGGTCTCGATACGGGCCCACGGGAGCCCCCAGAAGGGGCTGTCGGCCCTGGAGGACCCGAGCCTGTAGAACGGCATGTCGAAGCCGCACACCAGCCGGGCCAGCCTCGTGGGGCGGCCGGGCCTGGCGCGGCTCCCGTCCCAGGAAAGGTCCAGCCGCACGGATGAGGCGTAGGAGCCGTCGGCGCCCCCGAGCCACGGGTATATGTCGATTGCGGCGAAGCTGAAGCCGGCCAGGGGGATCACGCCGACGAGCTCGACGTTGCGGGACGGGCCGGGGAGGGGGGGCGCCTCGACCTCGACCGTCGAGAGGCCCGAGCCTTCGAGGGCGGGGGCCCTGCGGGCCTCGCGGGCGAGCGAGGGATCGGAGGAGCGCGCGAGAACGGCGTACTCCAGCACCGGTTCGGAGCCGGGGGGCACGGGCACGTAGACGCGCTGCACCGGGAGCATGGGACGGCCGGGTTCGAAGAGGATCCCCATGCCGTCGAAGAGGTGGTCGGAACCAGTCGTAGCGACGGCGGCCGGGCTGGTTTCGAAGAGGAGGGTGCATCCCCCCGGGCCGTCGGACACCAGTACCACGGATCCCCGGGCGGCGGCGCAGATGAACGCAAGACACGCGAGAGCTTTCATTTGTCCAACTCCGGACGGCCTGTCCGGGGCGCGCGCCCCCGGACCGTCACCCGTCCCTTGCAAGGGCGATGACCCCGCGTTCCGTCACGGAGCCGCCGTCTCCCTCGAATCCCAGCACGAACAGGTAGGCTCCGCTGGCCGGTTCGTCGCCGTCGGCGTCGAGCCCGTCCCACAGGACCTGGCAGTAGCCCGCGGAGAGGTCGCTCGAGATCTCCCTGATGCGCCTGCCCGCGATCGTGTAGATGGATACCTTCGCGGAGCCGTCCGTGGAGGCCCTGAAGCTGAAGCAGACAGGGCCCGCGGAGGGGTTGGGGTACACCAGGAACTCGTCGAGCGAGACGCCGGTATCCTCGACGACCTGGAAGTCGAGGGTGTCGCGGGAGAAGTTGCCCATGCCGTCCCAGGCGGCCATGATGATCCTATGGGGCCCTTCGAGCAGGTGCGGGAGCTGGTACTCGAGGCTCCCGGCCGTCGAGCTGCCCTGGTCATAGGCGAAGAAGGCGCTCAGATCGAAGGCCTGGGAGTCGAGGTTGATCAGGATCGACCTGCCGGCCCCCCCCCCGAAGGTGCATATGCCGCTCGGATCGGACAGGTCAGCCTGGAACACGGGGTCCGGTCCCGTGACCGGGGACTCGCCCGCGCAGCCTTCGAGGCTCTGCTCTATCAGAGGCCCCGTGGAGTCCGCCGCATAGCCGCCGGAGTCCGCGACCGGGACCCATTCCAGCCAGTCGGAGACGCCGCCCGCATCGGACATCCCCAGGGCCGCCGCCCTCCCGTACGCGCCGGTGTCGGACTGGAGGGGCATGAAGAAGTCGAGGTCCAGCAGGCCCCCGGAGGTCAGGAAGGAGCCCGAGAAGGCCGTCGAGCCGTACTTCAGGTATTCGATCAGGTTTCCGCCAAGGCAGGTGTACTCCGTCCAGGCGGCGCTCTCGGTGACACGGACCCTGGCCAGGCAGTCCGAGGGGTACGAGGCCTCGAGGGGATTCACCCTGCCGCGGAGAATGGCGTCGCCGCCGAGCGCGACCTGGGTTCCGGATGCCGGCCGCATCGGCCTCATCGTCCCGTCTCCGAAGAGCACGTAGTAGTAGGAGTTCTGGAACGGGTTCAGCAGCTTCGACGCCCAGAGGGCCTGCCCGGTGCCGGTGGCCGACGTCCCGTCGAAGAGCATCGAGCAGAAGTCCTCGAAGAGCGGTTCGTTGGCGTTCGTTCCCCGGGTGGCCCCGATGGTCGCTATGGCCCCGGCGCCGGGGTTCAGGACGAACTCCTCCGACATGCAGTCGGCGGAGACGAGCTCGAAGCTCCCCACGTCGCAGCTCGCGAAGACCATCACGGGCTGTCTGGGGCCGTTGTCGATCCGGGCTATGTCGCTGTTGACCAGTAGCTTCTCGTGGCAGATCTGGTCGTGCGAGCCGTGCCCGAAGAACAGGACGGCGAGCCAGCCTTCGGAAAGGGCTTCGACGTAGTCCTCCTGGGCCTCGGGCTTGAAGGGATGCGTGCCGCTCTCGGGCCAGGGGTACTCGATGAGGTAGAACTTGCCCCTGTCGTACATCGGAGAGATGCAGCTGTCCGCCAGCAGTTCGCATGTGTACGTGTGCCACGTCTCGCTCGGGGTACCGTTTCCCCACTCGTCGTCCGCAGTGAGGAGTATCCTGTCGCTCCAGGCCCCCGCGGCATCTCCCGAGCGGTAGGCCGCGGCCTTGGCGACGAAGACGGACACGTCCTGAGGGGAGTCGGCGGGGATGCGCGAGAGGGAGGCCTCCGGCAGGAACTGGCCGGGGGTCGTCATGACGTAGAAGTCGTCGAAGAGCTGGTCCGAGTTGCCGAGCTTCAGCCACGGCGGGAAGAGGCACGGCTCGGGGGAGTTGCGGTTCAGCACGTCGTAGTGCCCGTCGCCAACGAAGATGAAGTCGGATGGCGCGGGGTCCCACGTGTCCAGGGCCCATGATATGAACGACCTCACTGCTCCGGGATCGGCCACGCCCTGGCCGAATTCGTCGTAGACCTCGCCCAGGGTGACGAGTTCCGCCTGGAGCCCCCCCGCCTCCATGAGCGCCTCGAGAGGGGCCGAGGCTTCGGCGAGGATGTCCGCCGCGATGATCACCGCGTCGGCGCCGTCGAGGGTGCCGACTATCCTGCCCGGTTCGGCGGGGGAGATGGAACTGGGCGTCCTGAGGTCGCCGGGGCGGACTGCCAGCAGGCGCGATTCCTGCCCGATGTCGAGGGAGAGGCTTACCGTGCCGCCCTGATCGGAGGCGCCGTCGAGCAGGTCGACCGCATAGTGCCTGGAGCAGTCGAAAACCCTGGCAGGTCCGTCGCCTTCCAGGCCGAGCGAGAGCGTGTACCTCCCGTCGGGGGCGCCCGAAGGCAGGAGGTCGGCCCCGCCGGCATCCGCGGGAAGCCTGGGGTACGAGACGGTCATGTTGTCGAAGTAGATGCTCCCGCTGCCGCCCGTAAGGGTCAGGTGCGTGATGATGGTGTTGGATCCTTCGGCGATCCCGACGTCCTCGAGGAGCACGGTGAAGGGGGGAGGGTAGCCCGAGAACGAGCAGCCGCCCACCGAGTCGCCGTTGAGGGTGATCCTCAGCTGTCCCGTCACATTCTCGTCCGGGACGAACGACAGGAGGATGTCGGCCGGCTCCCCGACCCTCTCGGCCATGAACGGGAAGTAGGAGTCGTAGCTCGTGGAGAGCTCGGTCCATACCCATCCGGTCTCGATTTCGTGGCCCGGCAGCCAGAAGGCCTCCTGTTCGACGAAGAGGGGGGCGAGGAGGTCGCCCGGCCATGCCGGGGAGCCGTCCGGGGAGGACGGTACGCTCTCCATCATCCGGCCGGGCTCGCCGCCCCAGGTCAGCCAGTAGACGTTCCGCGTGTCGTACCTGTGCGAGAGGCGCCCGAGCGGAGGCGTCGATTCCGGCGAAGGCTCGAAGCGCCACAGGGCCCTGCCCACGAACAGGATGCTGTCCGCGGCGTCGAAGGAGCCGTCGCCGCCGTCGAGGACGAGTATCGAGGTCTCGGATGCGGCATGCGTCTCGTCGCGCCATTCCAGGTCGAACATGAGACCGGGGCCGGTCAGCATCCGCAGGGTCTGGGAGTCGGCTCCGAGGATGTCTACTCCGGCGGAGTCGAGCATCGCGCCGGTGAGCACGTGGCAGCCGCCGACCGAGGTCTCGATCCGCGCCCAGGGCATCCCCCAGAAGGGGCTGGCGGCCGTTCTCTGCGCCCTGTGGGGCCACCATACCACGCCCCCGGGGCATATCAGCGAAAGTGGGCCGTCGGAGAGGGGCTCCGAGCCGGGCGCTCCCCCCCATTCCAGGGAGATGCCGACCGATCCGGCATAGTCGCCGTATCCCTCCCCGTCGAACGGGCTGATCCTGACCTGGGCCAGATCGACACCCATTGCCCTCACGACCGACATCTCGACCACGGCGGGAGGGGGTGCCGATGCCCGGTCATCGTAGACCGTGACGGTGGACAGGCCCGTGCCTTCGAGGTGCGGAGAGACCGCCGGCCTTCCCCGCGGGGCGGGGGGCGCCTCCCTCCTGTCCTCGACCGTGAAGGCGAGCTCGGGCGACGCGCCAGGGGGTAGCGGCACGTAGAAGACGATGCATGGCCTGACCAGGCCGCCTTCGACCGCCCAGGAGGAGAAGCCGGGGATCACGGGGTAGTAGACGTCCCCGTCGGACCGGAATGACGGCCCGGGGACCTCCACAGTGGCCGAGAAGCCCGCGGACCCCGACCGGACGTCGGAGAGCACGCCTGCCTGCCCCTCAGGCAGGGCCAGGGCTGTCGCCAGAAGCAGAAGGATCAAGGATTCTCCCCCCGAAAACACGATACTATCGCACCCGCCTCCGGCGGGGCAAGCCCCGCGCGCCCGGGGCTCCGCATATTACATGATATGCCTGGAGGCGTTATGGGTTCCCTTTCGTGGCATCTCGCCTGGAGATACATGAGGCGGCACCCCGAGAGGCGCACGGTGGCGCTGGCCTCGGTGGTCAGCATCTCCGGAGTCGCGCTCGGGGTGGCGGCCCTCATCATAGTCATGGGCGTGATGGAGGGCCTCGAGGGCTTCATCTCGGGATCGGTGACCACGGCCGAGGCCCCGCTGGAGATAGTGCCCGGTTCGGGCGGCGCGCTCTTCATCCCGGATTCGGTCCTGGCCGTAATCGGCGAAGTCCCGGGGATAGCCTCGGTTTCACCGTACATCGAGGGCGAGGCCATCGTCAGGCTCCCCTCGAGGGACCTCGAGACGGGCTGCAGGATCAGGGGGATCGACCCGGTCACGGGCATCTCCTCGTCCGGGCTCGACAGCAACCTGGTCTACGGAGAGCCCAGGCTGCTCGCGGCGGACGGGTTCCCCTGCACGGTCACGGGTCTCTATCTCGCCGAGGACCTCTATCATCCCCTCGGCGACACCCTCATCTTCTTCCCACCGGAGTCGTTCTTCACTTCGCGGGGATTCGCGATAGGCAGGGCGGTGCTCGCGGGCGCGGTGGAGACCGGCCTGCCCGTCAACGACAGGGCCCTGGCCTATGTCCCGATGGAGCTGGCCGCCAGGATGTTCCTCCCGCGGGGGGGCTGCTCCGGGATCGCGGTGGGACTCGAGGACGGCGTCTCCCCCGAGGAGGCGGCGGAGCTGCTCGGGCCGGTCGTGCCCGACAGCGTCAGGCTGCGTACGTGGAAGGAGAAGAACCCCTCCCTGGCCGCATCCATGCAGCTCGAGAAGATGGGCTCCTTCGCGGCGATACTCCTCATCACGCTCGTCGCGACCTTCAACATCACCGGGACCATCGCGCGCTCGGTCGTCGAACGGCGCCGCGACATATCAATACTCAAGGCGATGGGCGCATCCAGCCGGCTGATCCTCTCGGTCTTCATCTGGGAGGGTGCCCTGGTCGGCCTGATCGGGGTCTCGGCCGGGCTGGCCCTGGGCCTCACGGGGTGCTGGCTGGTCGGGGGCGCCGGGATCCTGACGCTGCCGGACGTCTATTCCTTCCATGAGCACATACCCGTATCCGTCGTGCCCGCCAGCGTGGCGGCGACCTGCGCGGCCTCCCTCCTCCTCAGCCTGGCGTCCGCGGCCGTCCCGGCCTTCAGGGCGGCGTCGCTCGACCCCCTGAGGGGCCTCCGGGGATGATCCCGGCCGCATCCCTCGGCGCCCTGCTGCTCGCCTCCTTCTCCGTCTCGCCCGCCGACTCGTGCAGGAAGCTCGCGGGCATCGCGGAGATCCCGGAGGAGGCGATCCTGTTCGCCGAGCTCGCGGCGAGGCAGGGCGGGGACGGGCCCATCCTCTTCGCCAGCCTGCTGGAGGCGGCGGGGAGGTTCGAGGAGGCGGCGTCCGCCTACGGGATAGCCCTCGGGGGAGCGGAGGATCCGGCCACGAGGTCCTGGCTCTCCGACAGGATGGCTGGCTCGGTCCCCTTCGACACTCTGCTCGTGCTCACGGCAGGGATCACCAACCTGGGCTCCTCGGACGCCCGGGATCTCACCGTCGTGATGCCGCTGCCCAGGCCCCATCCCCCCTGCCAGTCCCTCACGATGCTCTACGGCCCCTTCCGCCGGGACGGCGGCAGTCTCCTCGCGCACATACCCGTGCTGGCACCCGGCGAGACGGTCGAGCTGCCCGTGATGCTCCACATCGTCCAGTCCCCCCACACCTTCAGACCCCTTCCGGGAAGCCTGGGCAGGGAGAGGTTCGACGATATCCTCGCCATCGCCGCGGGCGTCGGGATGCCCGACTCCTTCACCGGCACGGGGCCGTGCCTGGACATGGCCGTCGAGTTCATGGAGGAGGCCCGGAAGGAGGGGATACGCGCCGGGGTGGAGGGCGGGCTGGTCCGCAGGGGAGACAGCCTGGTCTTCCACGCATGGAACGTGCTGCTCGACGGCATCCCCGGCCTGCCGGTCGACCCCCTGCTGTTCAGAACCGACAGCCTGCGCGCCATCGGACACTGCCCGTGCGACGTCATCCCTCTCTGGGACCTCGGCGCCGCCTGCGGGCACGAGCTCAGCGTCTACCACGCCGGCCGGGAGGCCGACATCGGCATAGCCCTGTCGGCCTCGTTCGCCGGCGCCGACAGGAGCGGCATCCTGTTCGCGCTCCTCGAATCCGCGGGGGCGGGCAGGCTGCCGTTCATCCCCGGAGGCCGGTGACCTGCCGGCGGACTGGAGAGAGACTTGAGGATGCATCTCGCTGCAGGGGCCGCCCTGCTGATGGCGGCGGGCTGTTCGCGACCCGTTCCGGACGGCGGGGTCGACGAGGCGGCCGAGGCCTACCTGAGGGCCCTGGGCGGCCGGGAGGCGCTCGAGGCGCTCTCCACCCTCCACACGATCGACAGCGTCCACATGGCGGGCCTCTCGGGGACGAGCGAGTCCTGGTGGGTCAGGGAGCCCTTCGCCGGCAGGATATCGATGCGTGTGGGCCCCGTGTCGCAGGATCTGCTGATCTCGGGTGACAGCGTCTGGTCGGTCGACAGGAACGGAGCCCTGACTGCCGGCGACGAGGTCTCGGGATCGCAGGCGGCGCTCGCGAGGATGACGGTCTTCCAGGACGCATTCCTCGATCCCGGCGGGTCCGGGCTGACCGCAGGCCCCGACACCGTGATAGCCGGGGAGAGCGCAATCCCCCTGGCGTTCGAGGCGGGCGGCGTGCCCGTCACCTACTACGTATCCCGAGGCTCCGGGCTGCCCCTGCTCATGCGCACCGAGGCCATGGGGCTCGCGATGTTCTCGATGCCGGTGGGGTTCCGCGAATCGGGAGGGCTCCTCTTCCCCTCCTCGACGCGCGACAGCATACCGGCCCTGGGACAGGTGACGAGCTCGACGAGCGTCCTGGTCGAGTGCGACATCCCCATCCCCGACAGCGTCTTCATGGTGGCATCCCGCCCGGGGGACGCCGTCCTCCGGCAGCCGGGGACCCCGTACGGATTCGAGCTCGAAGGGCAGCACATCTTCCTCCGCGGTTCGGTGTGCGGGAGGGATGTGGACATACTGCTCGATTCGGGAGCCGGGGCCACGGTCCTCGACGTACGCGCCGCGGCCGGCATCGGCCTCTCGCCCACGGGCGAATTCAGCGCGGTCGGAGTGGGCGGGACCGAAACCTTCGGCTTCGCGGAGGTGCCGGAGTACACGGCCCTGGGCGCGACGGTCACCGGTCAGACCCTTCCCCTGATGGATCTGGACGAGGCCTTCTTCCCGTCCACGGGTCGGCACATCGGGATGATCCTGGGCTACGACTTCCTCGGCCGCTTCGTCACCTGCATCGACTACGGCTCCGGTACGGTCACGCTGCACGAACGGGCCGGCTGGTCACCGCCACCCGGTTCGAGCGTGCTGCCGGCCGTGAAGGTGATGAACCTCCTCGTGATCGAGGCCGTCCTCGAGGACTCGGTACCGGTCAGGCTCGTGCTCGACACGGGGGCCGGAGGCGCGCTCCACTTCTCCGACGCCTTCCTCGAGTCGCACCCTTCGTTCCTCGAGGGGAGGGAGACTTCGGAGGTCGCCGTGGAGGGTGTCGGCGGCACGAGGACTTCGGTGCTGTTCGGGGTGGAGGGCATCACGCTGGGGAGCTTCACTGTCCCGGCCGGGCAGTGCGGGAGCCTCGGCGACATGCCCGTGGTCTCGAGCTGCGACGGGGTCATCGGCACCGGCATACTGGCGAGGTTCGTCGTCAGCCTCGACTACGGCTCCCCGTCGGTCGTGATCGAGCCTTCGTCGCTCTTCTCCGGGGGGCTCCCGGACGACCGTCCCCGGTAGCGCCCGAGAGCCTCCAGGAAGACTTCCGGTCCGGCATCGGGAGGGATCGAACCGGACAGAACCATCTCCTCCAGGACGGCGAGCAGCGCTCCGGTCTCGCGGCCCCCTCCCGGCCCGAGCTCCCTCGCCAGGAACTCGCCGACCTCGCCGGGGACGAGTCTTCCGGAGGAGGCGACGGGGTCCATCCTGAGCCTTCTCCGGAGTTCGGCGAGCCTCACGGCCCTGTCTCCGGCCGAATCCGGAGCCCGGCACGAGGAATCGGCCTCGGAGAGCACGAGGAGGTCCTCCAGCAGGTCTCCCGCATCCCTGGCAAGCCTCCTGACCGCACCGTCGCCCCAGCCCGGAGAGTATTCCGCAGGCCTCTGGTGCAGCCGTACGAGGCCGGCGACGTCCATCCTCCTGGCCTTGGGGAATCTCAGCCTGCCGCCGGCGAGCATGGCCAGTTCGGCCCCGATCTCCGGGTGCCCGTGGAAGTGCACGGATCCGCCGGCGTCGACCGTGCGGCGGAAGGGCTTGCCCGAGTCGTGGAAGAGGGCGGCCCATCTCGGAACGAGCCTGGGCGGGGTCTTCGCCAGGACGCACAGGGTATGGCTCCACACGCCCTGGACATGGTGCTCGCCCGGATCCTCGCCGTCGCTGCACGCGAGGGGAGCGATCTCGGGGAGGACGACGGGGAGCAGGCCGAGGTCCACGAGGCACCTCATGCAGGCCGCGGCTCCCTCGCCGTCGGGGGTCTCGAGCATGGAGTCGAGCTCTCTCAGCCATCTCTCGACGGAAACGTCGCGGAGGGCCCCGGCCTCCCGCCGGACAGCCCCGGCCAGGTCGGCCTGCACCGAGAAACCGAAACGTCCCGAGAACCTTGCCGCCCTGAGGCTCCTGAGAGGATCCTCGGCGATCGTCACGAAGGGGTCGCCGGGAGTCCGGAGTACCCCCGCCGAGAGGTCCGCCACGCCGCCGGAGGGATCCACCAGCGAGCCGTCGGGGCCCATCGCGATTGCGTTGACAGTGAAGTCCCTGCGGAGGAGGTCGGCCTCCAGGGAGCATCCGAAGCGCACTCCGGGCTTGCGGGAGCCCTTCTCGTACCTCTCCGACCTGTAGGTTGTGATCTCCGCCCTGCTCACGCCGTCCGGGCCGTCGACCATCGCGGTGATCGTGCCGAACCGCCTGCCGACATCGAGGGTCCTGATCCCGGCACCCTGCAGGATGCGGGAAGTTTCGTCAGGGGAGGCATCGGTGGCGAAATCCAGGTCGCCGGGCGGAAGTCCCAGCAATCTGTCGCGCACCGTTCCTCCGACGAGGAAGAGCTGCCTGCCGGATTCCCGGAACGTCTCGAAGAGCATTTCGGTCAGATCCATGAAGCCCTCCCGCCTGCGTCTAGGATAGCATGGAGAGGCCCCGGGGGGTTATCTTCACGCGGTGGGACCAACGGAAGGATCGTGATGAAACTGCCCCCCGTCGTGATGATCGCGTTCCTGCCGGCGCCGGCGGCTTTCGCGGGATGGTTCGTGGACTCCGAGACCGGCATGGGCTGGTCGGTCTACAACGATGTGAGGGTCCCCGGGGAGACCGGTGACGACATCTCCCTCACCGACGACCTGGATGCCGATCCCGCCCTCTTCTTCAGGCTGAGGTGCGGAATTTCGTCCGGGCGCAGCGAGATCAGCCTCTTCGCGGCCCCCCTCCGCATCGAATCGAACGGCGTCGTCGAAGAGGACATCCTGTTCGACGACACCACGTTCCCGGAGGGTACCGAAATCACGGCCGACTACAGGTTCGACTCCTACAGGCTCACCTACAGATACGCGGTGGTCGACAGGGATGGCATGCGCATCAGCCTCGGCGCATCGGCCAAGATCAGGGACGCCTCGATAAGCCTCGAGGGAGGCGGCCTCTCGGCTTCCACCGAGAACACCGGCTTCGTCCCCCTGGTGAGCTTCGGCCTCGACTGGAGGGCCTCCGGTCCACTCCACGTGCTGCTCGACGGTGACGCGCTCGCCGGGCCGGTGGGCAGGGCCGAGGACGTCTTCGCGGGCCTGGGCTGGGCCTTCGACAGGGACGCCAGGCTCTCGATGGGCTGGAGGTTCCTCGAGGGAGGAGCGGACGTCGATCAGTCACGCAACTTCACCATGGTGAGCTTCGCGGTCCTGGGCTTCAGGCTCCTCCTCTAGTGCCCGGCCGAATCCCGTCGCGGATCCTGGCCCTCCTGAAGGAGTCCCTGGCGGTCAGCCTGGTGCTCTTCCGCATCATGATCCCCGTCGTGATCGCGGTGAAGATCCTCGAGGAAACCGGCGCCGTGGACCTGGCGGGAAGGCTGCTCTCGCCCCTGATGGCGGTCGTGGGCCTTCCCGGCAGCATGGGGCTCGTCTGGGCCACGGCCATGATCACCAACCTGTACGGCGGGATAGTGACCTTCGTGTCGGTGGCCCCTCCCCTCCACATGACGGTCGCCCAGGTCACCGTGGTCTGCACTATGATGCTGGTCGCCCACTCCCTGCCCGTGGAGCTCGGCGTCGCAAGGCAGGCCGGGGCGAGGATGAGGATCATGCTGCCCCTCAGGGTGGGTGGCGCTATCGTCATCGGAGCCGCCCTGTCCTCGATCTTCGACGCCCTGGGCATGCTCGGCGGAGAGGCGCGGATCCTCTGGCAGCCTGCGGCGGCAGCCGGAGCGGGGCTGGGGGCATGGGCCCTGGGGCAGGTGAAGAACCTGCTGTCGATCTTCCTGATAGTCACTGCGCTCATAGCCCTCCTGAAGATCCTCAGGAGAACCGGCTTCACGGACCTGCTGGACAGGGGTCTGCGCCCCGTCCTCGTATCGATGGGGATAGGCCCCTCAGCTTCCACCATCACGATCTTCGGGATGATACTCGGGCTCTCCTACGGCGGCGGGCTGATCATCTCCGGGGCGAGATCGGGTTCCATCCCCCCGAGGGACGTCTTCTTCTCGCTGTGCCTGATGGGCCTCGCGCACAGCCTCGTGGAGGACAGCCTGCTGATGCTCTCGCTGGGGGCAAGCGCCTGGGGGGTCTTCGCGGCCAGGACCGTCTTCGCCTGGGCGGTGCTCGCGGTTCTCGTCAGGGCAGCCGGGAGGATACCCGACGGGATCTTCCTGCACTGGTTCTGCACCCGGCCGTCCGCGCCCGCAGGAGAGAAACCGGGATCCTGACCCCGACGGGGATGGAAGGCGGGCGCATCCCGCTCAGTCCGCGCCGGAACCCGCCGCAGCCTCTCCGGATCCGTCCGTGTGCCTCTTCAGATACGAGGTGACCGCGAGGTAG
Organism: Candidatus Fermentibacter sp.; assembly: GCA_030373045.1. Classification (NCBI taxonomy): domain Bacteria; kingdom Pseudomonadati; phylum Candidatus Fermentibacterota; class Candidatus Fermentibacteria; order Candidatus Fermentibacterales; family Candidatus Fermentibacteraceae; genus Candidatus Fermentibacter; species Candidatus Fermentibacter sp. Next base: position 60,906 of record JAUCPW010000018.1, on the reverse strand, counting down.
ATCGCCAGCCCGCCCGCCAGCATCGAGACCACGGTCGCATAGGCGGCCCCCAGCCCTCCGAACCTGGGTATCAGCAGCGCGTTGAGGCCGACGTTGAGAAGCGCGGTGAGCAGCACCGAGCGTAGGGAGTACTCCGGCCTGCCCAGCCCGCATGCGGTGGAGGAGAAGAGGCTCCCGACAGGCTTGACCAGATTCAGCAGGGCGAGCACCGTCACGACCGCCCAGCCTTCGCTGTACCTGCCCTCGAACAGGAGATCGAGGATCTGCCTCGGGAAGATCGCGAAAATGGCTATGAAGGGGAGCTGGACGGCCTCCACCAGGATGATCCCCTGCCAGGTCCTCGCGGCCACCCCGGGGGTCCGTCCGGTCGTGTGCATCCTCGAGGCGAGCGGAAGCAGCACGATGTTCGCGGCCTGGTTGAGGCTCGCCACGAAACTGGTGAGGCTCCGGGCGACACCGTATGTCGCGACGTCACCGGGAGCCATCCGCCCGAGCATCAGTATGTCGGTCCAGGAGTAGATGTAGGCGGCGAGCGACGTCCCCAGGGTGTAGACCGAGAACCTCCACACCCTGGTCAGGCTCTCCCGCGCGACCCGGGCTCCCCTCTCGAAGAACCTGCCCCCGCCCCGGACGAGGACCAGCAGGCATGCCGCATTCGAGAGGGTCTGGGCCAGGAAGATGGGATGCGGGGAGGAGAGCCTGCCAGAGAACGCCAGGAAGAGGACTATCGAGATCCTCACGGCGAAACCGGTGATGTCCCCCCACATCACCTGCCGGGTCTTCTGCACGGCGAGGAGGTTGTTCCGGGGGATGGCGCAGACGCCCTCCGAGAGGACCATGAGCGAGAGGACCACGGGCAGGCCGGCGAGCGGGATCTCGCTGTAGAAGGACTGTATCAGGCCTCCGCACGCGAGGAGCAGACCTGCTCCCGCCACCGTCAGGGCGAGCGCGAGGGCCGCCGCCGAGTTCACGGTCTCGGCACGCCTGCCGGAGCCTTCGGAGGCATACTTCAGGAGGGCCTGCATGACGAAGCCGCCGCCGATCGTGACGGCCAGGATCTCGACGGTCTTGGCCAGGGAGAACGCGGCATACTGCGGCTCGGGGAGGACCCTCGCGACGAGGAGCGTCACCACGCCCCAGACGGCGTTCGTCCCCTGGCTCAACACGACCGGGAGGCCGATGGACACGAGCCTCCCCCAGGACGCCCTGATCTCCTGGATCACCTCGGGTCTCAGCGGCTCCGGCGGGCGGGGATCTGCTCGAGTATCGCCCCGGAGAACTGCCTCCAGAACTCGGCCTTGGCAGGGTCTCTCGAGAGCCTGCGAAGGTATGCCACGACCGTCAGCCAGAGGCAGCCGAGGATGAAGGCGATGGCCGTGAACTCGAGGACCATGAGGGTGCGTTTCGGGAAGACCCTCTGCTTGGGCGCCACCGGCGGCTGCACGATCTCGAGGGTGGGGCTCTCGCGGGCTTCCTCGATCCTCAGGGTCTCGAGCTGCTGAGTCAGCATCAGCACCAGAGTGGTCTTCATCTCCACGTCAAGGTAGAGGTTCCCGTACTGGCGCATCCCGGCCGGGAGGCTGTCCATGGCGGGGAACACGCTCAGGCTGTCGCCCGCCCCCAGCCTGAGAGCGAGGTCGCTCTCGAGGGAGCCGACGCGCGCGGCGAGCTCCCTGGCCGCCGGGCTCCCCGGCGACAGGGTGGCGGCAGCCCCGGACAGCTCAGATCTCGCCAGAAGGAGTTCCGCCTCGACCTGGCCCAGGGCCTGGACCATTGCGGCGCCCTGTTCCTCCGGGAGTATCAGGCCGGTCGCGGCCCTGAACGCCTCGAGCCTCTCCTGGGCTGCTTCGAGAGAATCGCGCGCGGCCGCCAGCAGGTGCTCGGCCTCCATCCTGGCCCTGCGGGCGCGGCTCGTCACCATCACGGCCAGTTCCTCGTCGGCGAAGGTGATGATGTCCGAGGCCATGGAGGCAGCCTCCTCGCGGGTCTCTCCGGAGGCCGTCACCACGAAGAGCCCGTCGGTGGTGAGGGTCGCGCTGACTCTCTTCGAGAGCTTCTTCAGCGTGTCGTCCATCGACCTGCAGTGCCATCTCCGCATCAGGTCATAACTTATCACGATCCGTTCCATCACCTGGCGGGAGGAGAGGACCGCCTCGACAACCGTGATGTCCGTGCCCGACGGAGTCCCGATCTCCATCGGGAGGCTCGAGGCGAGGTCGCCGAGGGAGCCTCCCAGAGCGCCGGGAATGAGCCCGGTCAGGGCGGACAGCCCGCCCGAGGAGGAGGCTCCGGGGACGGAGGCGATGGCCGTGGCCTCGAACCTCGGCTTGACCACCAGGGTGTAGACGGCGGTGCAGACGGCCACCGTGAAGCAGAAGACGGCCAGCTTCCTGACGCTCCTCGCGATCAGCAGGAGGGCTTCGCCGGCCAGTCCGCCGAGGCTGGTGTCTTCGGTGCTCATTGGCTGAGGTTGATGATTATGGCGGCGGCGCTTACCACCGAACCCAGTATCACGAACATGCTCATGCTCCTGGTCGCCCATTTGAACGGGACTTCGACCATGTCGCCAGGGGACGGCTCGATACCGGAGGCATCCCTTCCCGAGGCGATGATCTCTCCGTCCCTCACTATCCTCATTCCGCCAAGGGCCGCATCCGGGAGGGCACCCCCGGAAAGGCCGACATAGTCGCTCGCGGCGAGGCCTGCGATCCAGTCATGCAATCCCGGGGCCGCCACCGCCCCGGCGACAGTCACCTTCGTCTCCGCTCCGGCGAGGAACAGGGTGTCGCCCGCTTCCACGAAGAGGTCCGCCAGCCCGTCGACGCCCCAGATCGGCGCCAGGGTTCCGCCGTGCAGCAGCCCCGAACGCCCGGGGTCGAAGTCCGCCCCCGCTCCGCCCGTCATCTCGAGGAACAGCGCGAGTTCGAGGGGGCGCTCCACCTCCCATGCCTGGATCATCGACACCGCCGGAACACCCTCGACCGCCTCCTGCGCGGGTCTGACGACATAGGCGGGATGCTCGCACGTGGAGAACATCACCGTCGTGCCCCCCGCGAGGAGGGGATCCGACACGGGCATGTGGGTCACGGGATCGGTTCTGAGGTCGAAATGGAGCGAGTCGCCGTCGGAGAACACCCACCCGGTCCTGGAGCAGGCCGCGGTGGCGCCGGCCTCGACGAGGAGGTCGGAGACGCTCTGGAGAGCGTACATGGCATAGATGCCGGGTGTCGAGACCGCACCTGACGCCCTCACCCTCACGAGGCGGGGCGTCGAGAGGGAGATGCCGATCCGCATGCCCGGGTAGTAGCTGCGGGTGAGCCTCGCGAGCTCGATCTCGGCCTCCGCGATGGTCAGGCCCTCGACGGAGACCTGCCCGATGCCCGATACGGCGAGCACGCCGTCGGAGGAAACCGTGCAGACCGACTGCGGGAACAGGCCCGAGGCCAGGACGGCCGGGGTGGCGCCTCCCTCCACGATGACGTCGAGCACGTCTCCGGGGCCGAGGATGTACGCATCCCGGTCGGCAGGCTCGAAGGCATGGGACGGGACCGCAGCCGTCGACGACGTCTGGGCCGGGAGCGACAGGGTCGCCGTGGCGGCGAGGAGGAGGGCCGTGTTCAGAGGCATAGCTTCTCCCTGAAGTACGAAATGGTACCGGAGACGCCCTCGTCGAATCCTACCCGCGGCGTCCACCCGAGGGATGATTCCGCCCGCGATATGTCTGGTCTCCTGATCCTGGGGTCGTCGACCGGGAGGGGCTCGAACACGATCCTCCCCGACCCGCTTATCATGTCCCTTATGGTCTCGGCGAAGCGAAGAACGGTCATCTCGTCGGGGTTGCCTATGTTGACCGGCCCGGGGTCGCCTCCGCGGGCCAGCCTGATCAGGCCGTCGACCGTGTCGGAAACGTAACAGAAGCTCCTGGTCTGGCTCCCGTCGCCGAAGACCGTCAGATCCTCGCCGCGCAGGGCCTGGCAGATGAAGGCCGGGACCACCCGGCCGTCGTCGGCCCTCATCCTGGGGCCGTAGGTGTTGAAGATGCGCGCGATCCTGACCCCGAGCCCGTGGTAGCGCATGTACGCGAAGGCCAGAGCTTCGGCGAACCTCTTGGCCTCGTCGTACACACCCCTCGGCCCCACCGGGTTGACGTTGCCCCAGTAGTCCTCGGACTGCGGATGCACGAGCGGATCGCCGTAGACCTCGCTCGTGGAGGCGAGCAGGAATCCGGCCCCCTTCTCGAGTGCGAGCCCGAGCGCCTTGTGGGTGCCCAGGGCGCCTACCTTGAGGGTCTGAATGGGATAAGTCAGGTAGTCCACGGGGCTCGCCGGAGAGGCGAGGTGGAAGACGAAGTCGAGCGGACCGCTCACGAAGATGTATTCGGTGACGTCGTGGTGGATGAACCTGAAGCGCGGGTTCCCGGCCAGGTGGGCTATGTTGTCCGTGCTGCCCGTGATCAGGTTGTCCAGAGCCACGACGTCGTGCCCGTCGGCCACCAGCCTGTCGCAGAGATGGCTTCCGATGAAGCCGGCCCCCCCGGTCACGAGAACCCTCAAGACCCGCCTCCCATGCCGCGGCTCGAAGCGAGCCTCCGCCCGTACATCGACAGGTAGTACTCGCGGAACCGTCCGCTCTTGATCTCCTCCCACCAGGCCCGGTTCCCGCGGTACCAGTCGACCGTGGCCGACAATCCCTCCTCGAATCCGACGGCGGGGGACCAGCCCAGTTCGCCTGCGATCCGGGAGATGTCCAGCGCGTATCTCCTGTCGTGCCCGGGCCTGTCCTCTATCATCCTCACCCTGGAGGGATCCGTACCGGTCAGCCGGAGCACGGCCCGGGTGACTTCGAGGTTCGTGTGCTCCTCGCCGGCCCCGATGTTGTAGACCCTGCCGGGGGTCCCCCTCTCGAGAACGGCCAGGAGGGCCCTGCAGTGATCCTCCACATGCAGCCAGTCCCTCCGGTTCAGACCGTCTCCGTAGACAGGCAGTTCCAGCCCCTCGAGGCAGTTGGTCACGAACAGGGGGATCAGCTTCTCGGGATACTGGCGGGGTCCGTAGTTGTTGGAGGCCCGGGTCACCACGACCGGGACCCCCCAGGTATGGAAGAAGCTCATCGCGAGAAGCTCCCCGCCAGCCTTGGACGCGGCGTAGGGGCTCCTGGGCGCGAGCGGGTCGTCCTCCGAGGACCTCCCCTCCTCGACGCTGCCGTACACCTCGTCGGTGGAGATCTGCAGGAAGAGGTCGCCTCCGGAACTCCTGAAGGCTTCGAGCAGGGTCCTGACCCCCTCCACGTCCGTTCTCACGAATGCCGACGGGTCGTCGATGGATCGGTCGACGTGGGTCTCCGCGGCGAAGTTCACGACGGCCGAGCACCCCTCGACAGCCTTCCGGGCATCGCCGGGATCGCAGATGTCACCCTGCATGAATTCGACGGGCCCGGGGGATTCCAGGCCGGCGAGGTTCTCGCGCCTGCCCGCATAGGTCAGCTTGTCCAGGACGCGGATGGACCATCCCCGGCGCTCGGAGGCCAGGTGCCTCACGAAGTTGCTGCCTATGAAGCCGGCGCCTCCCGTCACCAGGATCCTCATCCCGCCGTCCCTCCGCACGCCGATCTGCGCGAGAGTTCGGCCACCCTGACGTTGGCCTCGAGGTAGCCGTCGATGCTCGACCCGGCATCGCTCCACCAGCCCTCGAGGACATCGGCCTGGAGCAGCCCTCTTTCGAGATAGGCATTGTTGAGGTCGGTGACCTCCAGCTCGCCCCGGGCCGAGGGCTTGAGCCTCCCGATGAAGTCGAACGCGAAGCCGTCGTACATGTAGACGCCTATCACGGCGTGGCTGCTCCGCGGTTCGGCCGGCTTCTCCTGGATCGAGACCACCCTGCTCCCGTCGAGTTCGGCGACTCCGTAGTCCCTGGGATTGGGCACCTCCTTCAGCAGGATGCGCGCCCCTCCGGCCTGACGCTCGAAGGCCTCGACATAAGGCCTTATGGAGCCTTCGAGGATGTTGTCCCCGAGGATGACCACGAACCTGTCGCCGCCGACGAAGGCGCTGGTCAGCCCGATGGCCTCGGCTATCCCCCCCTCGCGGACCTGGTAGGCGTAGTTGAGGATGCGGAGACCGAACTGGGAGCCGTCGCCCAGCAGCCTGAGGAAGTCTCCCGCGCTGTTGCCGCCCGTCACGATCATCACTTCGGTGATCCCGGCACCGACGAGAGTGTTGATCGGGTAGAAGATCATGGGCTTGTCGTACAGGGGGAGCAGATGCTTGTTCGTGATGTTGGTGAGGGGTCTGAGCCTCGTACCCAGGCCTCCGGCGAGGATGACTCCCTTCATCGCGCCTCCTATCGGACCAGGGCCAGCCCGGTCAGGGCATCGTAGCCGTCCTGGACGACCTGGACGAGATAGACGCCCGACGATGCGGGCTCGCCGCCCGAATCCGTGCCGTCCCAGGCGATGCCGTCCCTGTCGGGGGACGCGAACTCATAAACAAGAGCGCCGGTCAGGTCAAACACCCGGATGGTCGTGGGGACGTCCGGAAGCCCCGCCACGCCCAGGACTTCGCCCTCGCCCGGCATGAACGGGTTGGGGTAGATGACAGCCCCGCCCCCGTCGCCGCCGAGCCCCTCGCCGAGATCGACCCGCCACATGCCGTGATCGGTGCCGATGTAGAGGAGGCCGGAGTCCCTGTCGCAGGCCAGGTCGTGCATCACGGTCGACAGCAGGGGGCAGTTGAGGGTGTTGTACTCCTCCAGCCCGCCTCCGGGCAGTATCCTGTACAGAGCCTCGTCGGTAGCCGCCCAGACGGATCCCGTGTTGTCCTCCACGAGGGCGGTGACCGCCCCGTCCACCCCTTCGACCTCTCCGGCCGTGAGGGCGCCCGGTTCGACCACGCCCAGGCCGAATGCCGTGCCCACGAACAGCCGACCCGTCCTGGCCAGGGCGAGGGCGGTGACCTCGTCGTCCGGCAACCCGTCCGAGGCATCCATGACGGCGGAGACCTGGCCGACGGCCGGGCCTGCGAGGGCCAGCCCGGTGGCTGTTCCGACCCAGGCGCTCCCTCCCGGCAGGCCGAAGACGGCCTGGACGGCGCCGGCAGGCAGCCCGTCGGAAGCCGTCCAGGAGACCCAGGAGGCACCCGACGTCTCGCCGGGGGTCCAGTCGAGGCGGGTGACCCCGGCCGCCTCTCCCGGGGCGACCTGGGTCTGTCCGAACCAGGTCTCTCCGGTCGGGGCCCTGTCGATCGCGCGGATCCTGTCGCTCAGCAGGCCGCTGTTCCCGATGTTCAGGTCGATGACCGTGTCGTCGGAGGTCTCCGGGGTGCCGGAATTGTCGAGCCATGCCACGCCGTAGGCGTAGGGGGAGATGAACACCGATCCCCCGGGCTGGCTCTCGCTCGTGAATACCTGGTGCTCGCCCGGGAGGACCGACAGGTAGGAGACCCACGAGCCGTCCATCAGAACCCCCGCTCCCATGTTCTCGGTCGTCACCCAGCAGGTCCCGTCGTCCGCGAGCGTCACGGAATGGATCGTGCAGGAAGGGATCCCGGCGGGCGCGGACAGAACGTAGAAATCGTTCCAGCGGACGCCTATGCCCGCCCCTGAATCGTCGGCGTCCAGCTCGTTGGAGACCCCGGCGCAGACGAGCCCGCCCGGGCCGAATGCGATGGCCTTCACGTCCTGCCCGCCCCTGACGGTACGGGATGTCCAGACGCCGCCCTCCCTGACGTTCGCGAGCCAGCCGGAGCCCGCAGCCAGGTCGGTGCCGTCGGAGGCCAGGCACAGGGCTTCGTCGAGCGGGAAGGTTGCATCCTCGGCCCATGTCCCGCTTCCCGGGGGCAGGAAGTACAGCCCGTCGTCAGCGGCGGCCCAGAGGGTGTCCGAGCACCATGCGAACTCACGGAGCTTCTTCCCGTCCATCTCCGGGTACATGGTCCAGGAGGAGGGGCTTCCGGGGTACAGCCCGGCCCCGAGATGGGAGATTCCGGCCTCGGTGCCGACGAACAGGCCCGAGTCGGAGGGAGCCAGGCACTTCACGATGTCGGACGTGAGCCCGCCCCCCGTGCTGAGCCCGGTCCAGGTCTGGAAGTACGCGTACTCCATTATCGCGAGCCCCTGGGTGGTGGCGGCGAAGACGGATGTATCGGGCAGTATCGCGTTGATCTGCTGGGAGATGGGAAGCCCCTCGAGCTGGCCGAAGTGGGTGAAGCCCGAGCCCGGCCTGAAGAGATCTATCCCTCCGCCCCAGGTCCCGACCCAGATCGATCCGTCCGGTTCGGCCGCCAGGCATCTGCAGTTGGAATGGGACAGCTCGCCGGGATAGGTCCACACGGAATCCCAGGCGGTGAGTCCGGCTTCACCTATCGTGCCGAAGGCCACTCCGCCGGTGGAGGCGCAGACCACCGAGCCTCCCGAGGAGACGATGTCCGCCACGCTGCCGAAATGGGCGTAGTGGGTCCACTGAGAAGGAGAAACCGCAGAGACGGCAGCCATCACCAGGAGGTTCATGTCCTCTCCCCCCACCAGCCGAGGAGGAGGCGCAGCCCCTCCTCGAGAGTGTATCTCCTCCTCCAGCCGAGTGCCTCCATGCGGGAGGCGCTGCCGACCTGGACGGAAACGTCGGATTCCCTCAGCAGGGAGGGATCGGGTACCGCTTCGACGGCCGATCCCGACATCCCGATCAGGATTTCCAGGATCGAGGCCATCGTGCGGCCCTCCCCGCTCGCGATGTTGTAGACCGTCCCGGCCCTCCCTCTTGCGAGGAGGATCGAGTAGGCCTCCACGACGTCGCCTATATAGGTGTAATCCCTCACGGGCGCGAGGTTGCCGACGGAGATCGAAGGCGGCCCGCTCCTGGCGGCCTCGAGTAACCTCCGGCAGAAGGAGGGGAGGGCGAACCGGGGATCCTGCCACGGACCGAAGTGGGGGAAGGGTCGGGCGATCACGATGTCCATGCCGGAGGACCTGGCGAACTGCCTGACCGCTTCCTCGGCGGCGGCCTTGCTGCCGCCGTATGCGTTCCTGGGCGCGACGGGAGAGGACTCGGTCAGCAGGCCGGACGACGAGCCGTAGACTTCCGACGAGCTCACGAAGAGGATCCTCGCGCCGGGGGACGACGAGACGGCCCATTCGAGCATGGCGGCCGTCCCGGCGGTGTTGACCGTGTAGATGCCCGCTGCGTCCATCCCCGAATGGGCGACGGAGGAGACTCCGGCCAGGTGGACGATGTACCTCGCGCCTCCGCCGAGCGCATCCGGAACAGGACCTCCGGGCAGCCTCCACGAGAGCCGGGCGACTCCCGGCGGCGCCTCGAAGGAGTCGCCGAGGTCGGTGGCGAAGTCGCCCGCGCCCATCTCGAGCTGATACATGAGGTGGCGCCCGACGAAACCCGCGGCGCCCGTGACGAGGATGGGGCCGTCATCGAGCACCATTCCACCTGCCAGTGTCCTTGCCATGGCTAACGCCCCTCGGTCTGTCCGCCGAAGCGGCCGAGATACCTGATCTCCTCGACCAGGGAGACCCCCGACGTCTCGTAGACCGCCCTCCTGGCATCCCCCACGAGGTCGGTGACGTCGCCCGATGAGGCACCTCCCGTGTTCACGATGAAGTTGGCGTGCAGGTCGGATATCATGGCTCCCCCCGCCCTCCTGCCCTTGAGCCCGGCCTCCTCGATGAGCCTGCCGGGGGGAGGAGCCCCCTCCGTCCTCCTGAACACGCTGCCTGCATTGGGCAGCTCGAGGGGGAACGACTCCCGCCGCTTCCGGAGGATGCCCGATGCGGACTCCATGAGGGCGGCCGCGTCCCCGGCGCGGAGTTCGAGGACGACCGAAGCCACGATTCCGGAGGACGACTGGAAGGCGCTCGTCCTGTACCCGAACCCGCATCCCTCCCTGCCCGCCGTCGCCCATCCCTTCTCCGACAGGAACCGGACGGAGGACACCAGTTCGGAGATGCTGGCCCCGTAGGCCCCGGCGTTCATGAAGACAGCCCCGCCGACGGTGCCCGGTATGCCCGCGGCGAACTCCAGCCCTGCCGCGCCCTTCATGCACGAAGCGCCGGCAAGACCCGGGAGCATGGCGGATGCGCCCGCCTCGACCCTCCACAGGTCGCCTTCCCTCCGCCACAGGACCTGGCGGAATGCACCGGAGAGCCTGATGACGAGCCCGTCGCAACCGGAGTCGGAGGCCAGGATGTTGGAGCCCCGGCCCAGGACGAAGATGCCGACGCCCAGATCCCTCGCAGTTCCGGTGACCTCCTCGAGCATCCCCGGCGAGTCGGCCTCCATGACCGAAGCTTCACCTCCGATGCGCCATGTCGTCAGGTCGGCCAGGTGGGCCGTGCGGATGCGGCCGGGGAAGGCTGCGGACAGGGCTCCGATGGCGTCAGGTTCCGTCATGGCTCCTCCGGGTGTAGCCGCGAAGACATGCTCCGACCGATAGATATGTGAACAGGAGGCCCGGACGGCCCACGAGCTCCATCAAGCGCAGGATCGAACGGTAGACGGGGTCGGAGACGGCGGCCTTCACCAGAGCGGCCCTCAGGCGTCCGGCCGGACCCCGCGCGTGCTCCGGGACCCAGGCGGTTCCCAGCAGCCCGACGAGCCCGGGGTGCTTCGAGAGGGTGTACGCCAGGCCTGTAGAACCGTACTCCTCCATCTTCGCGGAATGCCTGCGCACCGACACGTCGTCGAGATGGTCCGCCCTCAGGGACGGGTCGCGGAAGAACGAGGCCCCGGCGAGGTGGAGCCGGTATGCGAACTCGGTGTCCTCGCCCCCGTAGCCCGTTATCATCTCGTCGAAGAGCCCCGCCTCCACGGCCAGATCCCTCGGCACCGATGCGTTCCCGGTTACGAAGTGCCTCCAGGGCATGGCGGAGAGAGTGCCTCCGGCTCCGCCCGCCCTCGTGTCGAACCACTTCTGCCAGCGGGTGGCGGAGACCGACCAGGCGTTGATCCGCAGGCCGCGAAGCACGGCCCTGCCTCCGCGGGATCCGTGGAAGGCGGCGTGTCCCGCCAGGACGCCCGGAGCCAGCCTCAGATCAGCGTCGGTGAAGAACGACACCGGCGCCTTCGAGGCCTCGAGGGCCGCGTTCCTCGCCCGGGGCCTGTTGCCGCGCCCCTGGAGCCTGACGAGTTCCATCCTCGTGCAGCCCTCCGGGCGCAGGTCGAAGCGTTCGCCCACGGGTTCGTCGCTGCCGTCGTCGACCACGATCAGTTCGTATTCCGTCCCGCCCGCTCCCTGCACGGACAGCGAGCCGAGAAAGGCCGCGAAGGCGGCCCCCGGATTCCTGACCGGGACCTGCACCGATACTGCTGGCGTCTGATCAGGCATCCCCGCCCTCCTCCCGGGCGTCCTCCCGGAGCAGGGCGCGGCACAGGAGCGCCGAGCCGGCTGTCCACGCGACTGCGATCGTCGCCCTGAGCGGGAGGGAGAGCGTCGAGACGGGGCCCATCGCGGCCGGGACGGCCATGACGAGCGCGATCAGCGGAGCGTTCGCGGGGAACGATGCGCGGCCAGTCCAGAAGAGGCTCGCGGCCATGAAGAGATTGGTGCCCAGGGTGGCCAGTGCGGCGCCCGAAGCGCCGTAGAGCGGTATCAGCCTGTAGTTGAAGACGATGTTGCCGAATGCGCCTATGACCGTGGCCATCGAGACCTGCCAGGTCCTGCCCGAGAGCAGAGGGCCGGTCTGCGCCACGATGAACACCCCGTACAGGGCGGCCGATCCGGCGAGAATGGGGAGCACCCGGGCCGCACCAGAGTAGTCCGGGCCTCCGACCAGCTCCACGAGCTCGCGCGAGGACAGGGCCAGCAGCAGGGCGGCGGCCTCGAGCACGACGATGAAGGCGAGCGCCTGCCTGCCCAGCCTGGCGAGCCCTCCCGGCTGGCCGGCGGCTCCGAAGACCCTCCTGTGCCAGGCCATCCCGAATCCTATGGTCAGCGGCGTCAGGGCCATGCAGGCCGAAGACGACCATTCGTAGTAGCCGCTCTCGAGGAGATCGGGGGCCATGCTCCTGAGCATCATCATGTCCGCGGACGAGAGTACGAGCATCGCCAGCCCCGCGGGCACCAGGGGCAGGCTGTAGCGGAGGAGGCCCTTCGCGCTCCCCGGAGAGGGGCCTGCGAAATGCAGGGCGACCAGGATGGCGGTCGCGGCCGCCAGCATCGCCGGTACCCACCTCGCGGCCAGGAACGAGTTGACCCCTCCGGCCCCCGCGAGAAGGAGGAGGGGCAGCAGGGCCAGCGAGAGGAGCCCGCGCGCGGCCTGAACCCAGAAATAGCTCCCCGCCCTGCCGTCCGCCCTGTGGAAGGTGAGTGCGACCTGCACCAGGGCGGCCCCGGTACCCAGCAGGCAGGCGTGGAGGAGGCCCGAAGGCGTCGATATGCTGAGCACCGACCTGAGCCACGGCGACAGCAGGAATGCGGCCGCACCCAGGATCGCCGCCGCCGCGACGGTGCCTGAGGCGGCGCGGATCACCACCGCCCGCTTCGAAACACCATCCCGGCTCCAGAGCCTGACGATGCCCACGGGCAGCCCGAGCACCGCGATGCCGGCGAAGACCTCGGCGGTGATCCTGAGGACGCCCGACTCGCCCGCCTCCGCCGGATCGAGCCATTCCGACATGAAGGGCAGGAAAGCGAGCATCACGAGGCCGCTCACGATCGTCGAGAGCCCGTACAGCAGCGTCTCCCTGCGGAGCCCGTCAGCCATCGCTCTCCCATCCCATCCTGCGGTAGAGGGCGTGAATGTCGCGGGCCACCTTCAGCCAGTGGTGCCGCGCATCGATCCAGGGCGGGCCGGCGGCACCATATCTCGACCTCATGCCGGGATCGAGGACGAGCTCCCCGAGGACCGCTCCGAGGGTATCGGGGGTCGCCAGGACGAACGGGTGGTCGGGTATGAAGTCCCTGTACTCCTCCGACAGGTTGGTGACCGTGGGGATCCCCATCGAGAGGCTCTCCAGCGAGTTCACCCCGTAACCCATCTCTCCGCTCGCGATCTGGTCTATCGATATGTGGCAGGAAGCCTTGAGGGCGAGCGCCCTGGCGTGCGGCAGGCCCTCGATCAGCACCAGCTCCACGGGCATCCGGCGGGAGAGACGCTCGACCGCCTCGATGACCGTCGCGGTCCCCTTCACCTCGCGTATGCGGGGGGCATGGCAGATCCTCACGGTCCCTCCGTCGGGCCCCCGCGGGGGCATGAGCGAGGGGTCGAACGGCAGGAACATGTACTCCAGCTCGTCATATCTCCTGAAGAGGTCGAACTCGCACGTGACGTGGACGTCGGTGGCGTCCCAGACCGGCCTGATCGCCCCCCTCATCCTCAGATCGAGACCGTGGTAGTTCGACACGATCCTCTTCCCGGCGGCCTTCAGGCGCGTGACGTCCCTGCCGTCCCTGTAGAAGCTCATGCCTCCCTCGTAGTGGTAGATGTCGAAGTCGTCGAGGGACCAGCGCCTCCGCGCCCTGTCTATCCGGGGGGTCCAGACGGCGTTCCGGAGCGAGAGCAGGAGCCTTTCGAGCAGGCCCGGCGTCCAGGTGATCCTGTCACTGGTTCCGGTGAAGGGCACCCTCATGCTCCCGGCGCCCACCAGCCTCTTCACCTTCCAGAGCCACTCCATGGGGCCCACGAAGGGCAGCTCGAGGCAGATGTCCTCCTCGTACCTGTTGCCCGCCCTGAAGAACGTGACGAGGCGGCTCTCGTGGCCGAGGGCGCGATGCCCCTTCGGATACAGCGCGAGCACCCCGGTGTAGTTCTGGGGAGAGACGTGGAGGATTCTCATCCAGGGCCTCCCCTGCGGCGCGCCCCGGCCAGGGCCAGGGCGCCGAGGACCCATGCGCCCTGCATGATGCAGGCGGCCGTGCCGGCGGTGCGCGACTCTGCCAGCACCCCGAGGCAGAACAGGTCCGGGGTGCCCGAGCCGATCGACGAGACCGAGTGGAGCAGGGGCGATCTCGACGGCTGCCAGATCACGGCCTGCCTCGTCGGGTCCTCGAAGGCGTCGGCTCCGAGGGATCTCTCGATCACCGATGGATTGGACCAGACGGCGGCGACTGTCAGGATGACGCCCCAGGCCGCCGTCAGCCCGAAGAGGCCCCCCTCCCGGCGCGGAGCCGCAAGCGGGACGAGGAACGCCGGCAGGGCCGGGAACAGGAACCTCGGGCCCCATCCCGTACCGCCCGTCCAGTCGTGCAGCATGGAATGGAGGACGAGGCTGAATGCGAGCGGGGCGGCCAGCCTCCACCCCCTGTGGCGCGATGCCGCGGGGAGCACGACCGGAGCGAACCAGACGAGCCCCTTGCCCGGGCTGGCGAGAAGGCCCGCGAGCCCGGCCAGCCCGGGTTCCAGGGCCATGGCCGGGTCCTGGGAGTGCCCGTCCGAAAGAATCGATCCGAACCGGTACAGGTTCGCCGCCGCGATCAGCGCGAGGGCGCATGCGACGCCCGGGACGAGCCTCGCGCCCCGCCTCCACCCGTACACGAGCGAAGGGAGGAACACCGCGCTGTCGAGCCGCACCAGCAGCGCGGCCCCGATCAGGAAGCCGGCGGCACGGTCCCTTCCGGATGAAGCCGCACAGAGCGACGCCGTGCACAGGAGCGCTGCGGCGGTGACGTCGAAGGGAAGCCGGGCATATACGAGCGCCATGCCGCCGGTCATCACGGCGAGGGCCTTCCATGCCGGAGGCGGGGCTCCGTTCACGGACACGCACAGCGACCTCCATACCGCGAACAGACAGGCGGAAAGGGCTGCACACGTCAGAGCCGTCGAGATCCTGGCCACTGCCTCCCCGGCGGCGAGGCCCGCCAGGGCGGCAGGCAGCAGGAGGACGGAGTATCCGATCCCGTGGGGGACGTAGCTCCGCCCGTCGACGCCTTCGACCGTCCAGCCGTCGGAGGCGGTGAGGAAGGGCCTCGCCCCCGTGAACGACTGCGCGACCTGGAGCTGGGCGAGGACGTCGGTAGTGCAGAGCCTGCCCCCGAACACGAGCCCCGTGAGCGCTATCCATATCAGCAGCGACCGGGAGGCGGGAGGGATCATGCCCCTCCGGTCATCCGTCTATCCTGCCCGTGAAGGTGTCCCTGAAATGGCCCCTGGCGCTGAACGACTCCTTGAAGCGGCAGAGCCCGCGGTTCACCTGCATGTCGAGGGTGAATGTGCCGAGGTCGAGGTGCCTGTAGCCCGAGTCCCTCGCCCACCTGATCACCTCCTGGTACACCAGGTTGACCGGGCGCAGGGCCTGGAATCGCGCGTCGTGCGAGATGTAGAAGGCCAGGGTGACCCTGGGGTTGCACCTGAACATCACCATCCCGGCCAGGACGCCCTGCTCGCCCCTCGCCACGAACTGCGTGATCATGCCGGGGCCCAGGAGGTCTCTCAGCCTCTCGAGCTCCTCGATGGTGTGCGTCGGCCTCACCCCGTGGCGCTCCTGGAGGTTCGTCTCGAGCACCGGGTAGAAGGCGGAGAAGTCAGGCTCCTCGAAGACCTCGATGCCCATCCTCCTGGCCCGGGAGGCTCCCCTCCTGGCGGCGTCGCGGAACGCCAGCTCCACCTCGTCGCCCATCCTGCCGAGGTCGATGACCGCGGTGAGCTCCCTCTTCCGGTACGTGAAGCCGCGCCTGACCAGGGCGAAGTCGAGGTAGTTCGACGGGCGCCTGTGATAGACGAGGGGCGGGGAGGTCATCTCCATCCCGGCCGCGCCCAGGCCCCTCGCATGGGCGATCAGTGCGTCGACGCACTCCTCGACCGTCTCCAGCCCGGCGCCGTCGTTGAGTACCAGGCCGCCCCACGACGCCCCGGGATACGATCTGAACCAGCGCTCGCCGTTCACGGTGGACAGGGCCCCGGTGGCGATCGCGACGAACGAGCCGTCGCCCTCGTCCTCGAGGACCACGTGATGGTTGTCGAACCGCCCGGGCGGGTGGTAGTCGAAGAATTCCGGGAGGTGGAAGAGGGTGCCGTTGGAGGAGAGCCTGACGAATTCCGCCCACCTCTCCCTGTCACCGAACTCGAGCTGTCTTGCCCTGATCATCTGACTACCGCCAGCTTTGAGACTGCAGTTCCCGATTCCGACACGATCAATGCCAGATAGATGCCGCCTGCCACGGTTTCACCCCCGGAAGCCCCGTCCCAGTACCATTCGTCCGGGGAGGCGGCCTCCACCGACGTGATGAACGCTCCGTCCACCGAGTAGAGCCCCACCTCCACGGGCCCCTCGCCCGCCCCGGCGAGGCGCAGGACGCTCCCGTCGCCCGGCAGGAAGGGCTGGGGGTAGAACGAGGGCCCGCTCGAGGCCCCGGAGCCGGCTCCCGTATCGAGGACCCAGAATCCGATGGCCGAGGAGAGCATCATCCTTCCCGACTCCTCATCCCAGAGGGCGAACTCGTTCTCGACCCTGCCGGAGGGGATGAACGGCGAGTTCGACTCGGAGTAGTACGCCACCGAGGCTCCATCGACCGCCGAGATGCCGGAGGTGCCCAGGCACCATGCCGTGCCGTCGCCGTCCAGGGCGAGGGCCTTGATGGTCCCGGAAACGCCTTCGACGATGGAGAAGCCGGTCGACGGATCCCACCGGGCGAGCCCGGCGCCCGTCCCGACGAGGACGCCCCCCTGGGCGTCGTCGCAGAACGAGAAGACCTGGTTCGAGGGGAGCCCTTGGGATGCTCCGTACGCCTGGCCCGGTGCGGGGAGCCAGGTGTCGTCGGAGTGCACGAGGGGCGTGCCGGCGAAGTCGAGGTACTGGCACCCGGCGTCACCCGAGAATGCGATCCACAGGCCGCCCGCTCCATGCCTGTAAAGGGAGCGGATGTTGCCCGAGGCTAGCCCCTCTCCTTCCCCGAAGGTGGCCCACTGGAGGTCGCCCGAGGCGGGGTCGCCCACGCAGACCGAGATCCCGCTCGGTTCGCCGGGAGCGGACCAGAAGGGCTCGTGGCCGATCCAGAGCGTCCCGCCATCCGACACCAGGCAGACTACCTGGTTGTTGAGGAGAGGGCACTCGATCTGGGTGACCGAGGGCGGCATCCCGGTGCTGTCGCTCACGAATGTGACCAGGCTGTCGTCGGAACCTCCTGGCGTGCCTCCGTCGTCGACCCAGGTCAGGCCGTAGTGGTAGCTGGCGGTCCATACCGTCCCGCCCGGGGCCTCGACGGCCGGGTAGACGCGCAGCGTGGTGGGGAGGCCGTCCTCCTGGTCGAAGGTCGTCCAGGTGTCGCCGTAGCGGGCCATGAGCCCGGCGTTGTGGCTGCCGGAGTAGAACACGCCGTCGACGAAGGCCGGCTGATAGCAGCTCCTCGCGGGCAGCCCCGGGATCTGCAGCGTGGTCCATATCCCCGAGTCGAGCCGTGCGAGCCCCCTGCCGTAGTCGGTATTGGTCCAGTGGAGGGAGCCCTCGCCGCACCAGACCGAGCCCCCGCCCACGGCGAGGAACGTGGCCTGGGTGCCGGGGGGGAAGCCCTCTCCCCAGGGCTCCCAGACGGTTCCGGAGATCCTGCGGCGCACTCCGTAGCATGCCGCCAGGAGCCCGTCCGGGGTCTGGACGAGATCCATCACCGTGCTGTCGGCAGAGCCCGAATAGTCGAGGAGCACCGTCCATGCGGCGGCATCCCTCCTGAAGACGCCGCCCGTGCCGAATCCGTACAGGCTGTCGGGGGCGGCCAGGAATCCCTCGATCCCCAGGCCCTGCGTCCCCGGCCAGAGATGCCACGAATCCTTCGAGAACGGGCTCGCGCCCAGATCGAGCGAGAAGACTCCGAGCCCGGTGGCTATCCAGAGCGAATCGTCCCTCTGTGCGAGGGCGTCGACTTCATCCGCGGGGAAGCCGCCCTGGGTGAGATCCTCGTCGAGATGCAGGAACCCGGTGCCGTCCCATCGCGCCAGGCCGCCGTCCGACCCGGCCCAGATCCAGGACCCGGCCTGCTCCACATCCGTCACCGCGCCGGAGCCCGGGATCCCCTCGAAGGAGGTGTACACGGTCCACTCGCCGTTCTCGAGCAGGGCCAGGCCGTCCTCCGTGGCGCACCAGAGCCTGCCCTGGGTGTCGAGGAGGACGTCGTCCACGGCGAAGTGGGGAAGGTCGCCGGGGTAGCGGTACTCGGTCTGGAATCCGCCCGAGAAGGAATAGAAGAAGACCCCGCCCGACGTGGCGCACCAGAGGCCGTCGGGGGTGGCCTGCGCCGATCTCACATGGGTCATGGACGTCAGGAGGTTCCACTCCCCGACCTCCGGCGATGCAGCGAGGATGACGAGGGCCAGGGCCGGCAGGGTCATCGGGAGAGCCAGGGGAACTTCAGGCGCCAGACCATCCAGACCGCCTCCCAGACGATGCTCCTGGTCATCTTGGAGGTGCCCGCGTGGCGGTCGACGAAGATGATGGGTACTTCGACCACGCTGCATCCCGCCTTCGCCAGCTTGTAAGTCACCTCGATCTGGAACGAGTAGCCGTCCGAGCGGATGCCGTCGAGGTCGAGCTTCTCGAGGGCTTCCCTCCTGAACGCCTTGAATCCGCCGGTGGCGTCGGTGACGGGCAGGCCGGTTATCAGACGGGTGTAGACGTTGGCGAAATAGGACAGCAGGAGCCTGGACAGCGGCCAGTTGACCACGTTCACGCCGCTGCAGTACCGCGAGCCCAGGGCGAAGTCGTGGTCGGCCAGGGCCGCCGTCAGTTCGGGCACCTTGCCGGGGTCGTGGGAGAAGTCGGCGTCCATCTGGATGATGGGATCGTACCCGTGCTCGAGCGCCCAGCGGAAGCCCGCGACATAGGCCTGCCCGAGACCCTTCTTCTGGGGTCTGGTCAGGAGGTGGACCCTGCCTGTGTGCTCGAATTCGCGGACTGCGTCGCCCGTGCCGTCCGGGCTGCTGTCGTCGACGACGAGGATGCAGGGAGAGCCGGGCAGGTCGAGAATGGCGGGTATGAGCCGCCTGATGTTGGATATCTCGTTGTAGGTCGGGACGACGGCCAGAGGCCTCATCAAGCCAAGCCTCCTTGAGGGGTTCCGGTATGAGTATAAACCCCCGGACCGGATGCCTGCCATGCGGCGGGACGGCCCGATCTTCGAATATATGGCCTGATACTGGAGGGGGCAGATGAAGTTCCATCACTTCTTCCCACTGATGGCAGGAATGCTGTCGGCGGGCGCGGAGGCCGGCTGGGCAGCCCTTCCGCTGGTCAGCTACTCCTCCGGGTCGGGCCTGCTCTACGGAGGCAGGTTCGAGGCGGTCACGGGCGGGACGTCTCCCGCCTCGTTCTCCCTGACGGCCTACGGCACCACCCGCGGCGGCCAGTACGAATCCTTCGGCGTGAGGCTCCCGGCGGCAGGGAGCTCGTGGTACCTCACGGGCAGCCACGACCAGAGGCTCGGGAGGGACTTCTACGGCTGGGGCAACTCGGGCGATCCGGACTCCAGCCTCGAGTACGACAGGGAGAGGGACGCCGTCGCCATCGGACGCGCGCAGACCTTCGGCCCGGTGCAGGTCAGGCTCGGCGCCGAGGTGCGCCATTCCTCCGCCTTCGGTTTCGAGGAGGGCGGACTCTGGAGCGGGCTGCCGGGCCTCCTGGCATCCTCCGAGTGGACAGCGGGGCCGTCAGTGGAGATCCAGTCGAGCTCGTGCCCGATCCCGGTCTGTGAGGACATCCGGGTCCGCTTCGACTGGCAGCGCGGAGAGGCAGCGGAGTACTGGACCGGAGACCTGGAGAGGGTGGCCTACCTGCCGCTGGGCGGAGATGCGCTGCTCGCTCTAAGGTACGACCTGGCGCACCATCACGGCGTAGATGCCACGCCCCTCCCCTACCTTCCGTTCCTGGGTCCGGACCAGCTCCTGCGGGGATACGCAGACGACAGATTCTCCGGATCGTGGATGACGGTGGCCAACATCGAGCTCCGCAGGCCGCTCTTCGATCTCGCGGCCGACCCCGCGACCGGACAGCCGCTGGCGACTGTCGGGGCGGCCCTGTTCGGGGATGCCGGACAGGCGTCCGACAGTTTCGGCGGAATAAGATGGGACCGCTGGCATCCCGACGCGGGGGTCGGGCTCTCCCTCGCGGTGGACGGGATCGCGGTCAAGCTGGACCTGACGGCCCTTTCCCCCGAGGGCTTCCACATGGGGATGTCCCTGGGCTCCGGGGAGTTCTAGGAGCCGGAACACCCCGGGTCGAAGCCGAAAAGGGCCTCCTCGAAGGCCCTGCCGTCGGCGACCGGCACCTTCTCGAGCCAGCGCCCGAGCCTTCCGAACCTGTGGAGCAGGCTGCAAGCGAGCACGCTTCGAGCCGTCCCGGGGCTCCTCGGGAGCCCGTAGCCGGACAGCAGGCTCCATGTGAGGTCCGGTTCCCCGAAGCACATGTAGAGGAGAGGGGCTCCGAACTCGTACAGGGGATGCCCGGACATGGCGTCGCCGAAGTCGATGAGCCCCGAGAGGCGGATGCCGTCGCCGTCGCGCATGGCGAACACATGGTCCCAGGTGACGTCAGCGTGGAGGAGCACCGGCTCGAAGGGGCCCGGATCGAGGTGCGCGCGGTCCAGCAGCCAGTCCCTCCACCCGGCGGACGGCGGGTCGTTCCGGGATTCCAGCGTGGCTTCCAGACCGGATGCGAATGCGGGCCAGTCGGTCTGCAGGGCCGATGGAACCGGGGTCCGGTGCAGCCCGCGCAGCAGGCCGCCGAGTTCGTGCAGCAGGGATTCCTTTCCGCTGCGCGGCAGGAGCGGCCAGAGATCCCTCGCCGGTCTGCCGGGGATCCTGGTGATGACGAGATAGGGCCAGCTCTCCAGGGTGCCCTCGTGGGCTATCGCGGGGAAGGGTCCGCCGCCCATGGCTCGAAGCGCGGCCCGTTCCGCCTCGAAGTCCTCCGGCCAGAGCGGCGCGAACACCTTGATCGCCATCCCGGGAAGCATGAAGACCAGATGCGTCCCCGAATCCGCCCTCGCGAGCCCCGACTGCGGGATCCCGTGCCTGCGGCAGATCTCGGCCGCCGCAGGCACGAAGTCCGAACTGCTCTTCGCATCCCTGTAGGAGGCGGGATCGGCCGCCTCCGGCAGGAGCCCTCCGCTCACTCGACCACGATCGGCTGCATCAGGTAGAGCGGCCTGTCGAAGGCCGACACCTGCTCCAGCAGGCTCTCGAGATCGAGCAACGAGGCGCCGCCGAACGGGCTCATGCTGAATCCCTCGAACAGGCCCGGCCTGGGATACACCTCCACGGCGGGCACCCAGTCATCGTCCAGCCCGGCCATGCCCGCCGCGCAGCGCACCGCGTCGGCCAGACCGCCGATCCTGTCGACGAGGCCGATCTCCACGGCGTCGGATCCCGACCAGACGCGTCCCCGGCCGATCGAATCGACCTGAGCCGGGGTCATGCCGCGGCCTTCGGCCACCCTTTGAGTGAAAAGGTCGTAGCAGTGGCCGACCGACTCCTCGACGTTCTCCCTCTGGGCGTCGGAGAATCTCGAGAAGATGCTGAACATGTCGGCCATCGGATAGGGCGAGACCGTCTCCACGTCGACGCCGATCCTGTCGAGCAGGTCTCCCGCCGCGATCTTCCCCCCGATGACACCTATGGAGCCGGTGATCGTGAAGTCGTCGGCGAAGATGCTGTCGGCGCCGCAGGCCATGTAGTATCCCCCGGAGGCTGCGACGCCTCCCATCGAGACGACTACGGGCATCTCGTCGGAAACGTCCTCGATGCAGTGCAGCATCTCCTCGGAGGCGAAGCTGTCTCCGCCGCCCGAGTCTATGCGGATGACGACGGCCTTCACGCCGGGCCGCGCTGCCGCGCTCCTGACGAGCCCGCAGATCGTCTCGCTGCCCATGGTCTCGCCCAGGGGGAACGAGTAGCCGCTCGAGCCGCGGGTGATGAAGCCGGTGGCCACTATGACGGCTATTCGGGGTTCGGGACCCCAGGCGTCGCCGACCGGGATCGAGTTCCCGTACTCGTCCAGGCTCTGCACCGCTATTCCGTGACCGTTGGTCTCGGAAAGCCTCTCCTGGATCTCGTCGGGGTAGGCGGTGCTGTCGACGAGCCCGGCGCTGACGGCCTCGCGAGGGTTCAGCATCCCCTCCTCGAGCAGGGAGACCATCTGCGGCGGCTCGAGGCCGCGGCCGTCCGTCAGGGCCCGGAAGAGCTCGGTGTGGAAGGATTCTAGCAGGGCTGTCTCGGCGATCCTCTGGGCCTCGGACATGTCGGACCGGGTCAGCATGTCGGCGGCGCTCTTGTACTCGCCTATCCGCACGAGGTCCGGGTAGAGCCCGATGTTGTCGAGCAGGTCGCGGATGAAGATGCCGTGGGCGGCGAAACCGGTGAGGAACGTCTCGCCGGCGGGGTGCATCCAGAACTCGGTGCCCGAGCTGCCCAGGTAGCATTCGATGTTGCCGGGGGAACCGGAGTAGACCACGACCTGCTTGCCCATTCCCCTGGCCCGGGCGAGCTGGGTCCTCAGCTCCTCTGCCTGCGCGGCGGTGCCGGTTCCCCCGTCGGTCTCGACTATGAACCCGTCGACCGACGGATCCTCGACCGCCCGCTCCACCAGCAGGATCTCCTCGGAGAAGCTGCGCCCGACCGGGCCCAGGAAGGCGCGGGAGGGCTCCTCTCGGGTCGTTCCCGTCTCTATCCTCACGTATGTGTGCCGGCGCGGGAGGATGCCCGCACGGGGGGAGGACGTCAGCCGGATCTCCGCCCGGCCGCCTGAGTACTCGTCATCCTGGGCGAGGCCCGCGAAGGCGGCGCCGAGATGCCCGAAGTCGGTGGAGATCCCGGCGGACACACGGTCCTCGGCGAGGCCGAGCCTGATCGCGGCCCCCGGAACTGGCCTGTATTCCAGGCCTCCGTCGAACTCGAAATCGTCGAAGTCTTCGCCGGTCACAGCGTTGCCGGTGAAGGTCAGCCGGTCCCCCAGGGGTCTGACGGCCAGGCCGGCTCTCAGGGATGCGTCTCCCTCCACGGAACCGCCGTCGTATCCCCCGTGGCGGACCAGGCCGGCGGAGATCATGGCCGAGGGCCGGAACGAGAGACCGATGTCCCAGGATCCGACCCCGTCCCAGGGCCCGCCCGAGACCGGATCCATCCACGAATAGGCGGCTCCGGCGGCCAGGCTCCCGCCGATCCCGAAGGCGGATCCGGCGGTGAACCTCCTGAGATCGCCCCCGTTCTCCCACCAGCCCGAGAAACCGACACCGGGCGCGCCGAGGAAGACGCGGTCGGGCCGGTGCAGTGAGCTGTCGCTGGACGGGAGCCCGACCGAGAGGAGCATGTCGGGCTGCCACGCCAGGCAGGCCGGGTTGACCGTCTCGACCATGCCGGGCCCGGGGAAGGCCGGCCAGTCGAAAACATCGGCTGGCCCCGGAAGGCCCGCGATCAGAGCAACCGCCACCGTCATCACCATCATGCCCCGCCTCCGTCCGGTGTCAGAGGAAAAAATGTCAAGTAATCAGTTTCGTGTTATCGGACTATTATCGTCTTGCAGTTCAATAGATAGTTCACGCCCTGTCTGGTCATCCCGAGCAACCTGCCCGTTTCAGTGAAACTCAGCCCCGCCTCTGTCACGAGGCGTCTGGCCGCATATGCTCGAGCTTGTGTGACTGAACCCCTTCGAGAATTCCCTGTGAGAACCCCGGGACTCAGATTGAACCTCGAGAGAGTCTCGCTCAGGATTGACTCGACCTTTTCGTGTTCGGCCGCCCTGTTCCTCACATCGATCGAAACCGATCCGACCACAGATCTTGCGACAGCTGCACTGGACTCCACATCCCCCAGCAGTCCTGTCCGGCGAGGGGAGTCCATCGAGATCAGATCTGACAGCCTGCTGCTGACAACACCCTTCCTTCCGAGGATGAAACCCTCTCCTCCGTACTCCCATGCCGGAGAATCCGATTCCATCATGTTGAGATATGACGACAGGGCTTCACTCCTGCTCCCTCCGAAGAGCGACAGCACCCCGTCGATGTCCTGACCGTCGATCGCGACACCTGTGACAACGGCTCTATGGCCGGTCCAGGGATACTTCCCGAGAGTTTCCACGGAATCCAACATCCCCGACGCCACGGGATTGAGATGGATGTACCGGATGACGGACAGAAGGTAGCTCTCGTCGTTGACCAGGATCGATCTGAACCTGTCTTCGAAGAGATGGCCGGTCCTGTCGTGCCTCCGGTTGAAGCAGCGGGCATAGCTCGACAGAATCTGCTGCATGAAGCCGGAAAGGGGATACTCGGCGCATCTCACGAGGAGATGGACGTGGGTTCCCATCAGCGCCCAGGCGAGAATCCTCGTGCCGGTCAGCGAGCAGACCCTGGAAAGCACATCGAGAAATGCGACTCTGTCGGTGTCATCCTCGAACAGCGGCCTTCTCTCGACGGTCCTCGTCATCACGTGGTGCAGAGAATCCGTCTGATCGAGTCTCACTCGACGACCCATCCCCGCCCCTCCTTATAAGGACAGGCCGGTCATGCGACCGGCCTTCACATTTAAATTCGCTCGATCATCAATTACCCTGATTACTTTACATTTTTTCCTCTGACACCGACCGGATGGGGGGGTCAGCGGCGGGGGGCGATCAGGATCGCGATCGGTATCCAGAGCACCAGGGCCCCGAGAAGGAACGGGAGGATCGCCACGATCCCGAGCAGGCCGTGGTGAAGGGCCAGCACCCCGATGATCCCCCACCCGATCAGCAGGAATCCGAGCACCCCGTTCTCCCTGCGGTCGATCCCCCTGCAGAGCGATGCGACACCCCCCATCGACAGCAGGATCGGCCACCAGCGGCCCACGTGCACGCCGAAGCCCCAGAGCATGAGGAAGAGCCCGAGAGAACCGAGAACCACCGTCCAGACGACCCAGCCCCTTGTTACGCCCGGCATGCTATTCCCCTTCCTCTGCGGGTGGCGCGAGGCCCGTCAGATCGACCAGCCAGGCGCCTTCCACCAGCCTGACGGGGACCTCCTGCGGCCCCTCGCCGGTTCTCACCACTACCACGGCCAGGGTCGAATCCCTGTAAGTGACCGACCTGATAGATGTGCTCAGGGCGTGAGCGGTCTCCGAGCGAGCCACCATCAGGGAGAAGAGCCGGCGCCCGTCGAGGGCCTGGAACTCCTCCTCGGTCATTTCGCCGGCCAGCTCAGTCAGCGGCGTCAGCGCCTCCGCGTACCCGAAATGATGGAGTATCACGACGGTGGAGTCGTAGAGCTGCCTGCTCGAGGGCGTGACAAGCTGCCATGCCTCGTCGTAGGAGGAATCCGCCAGTGCATCCGCGAACCGCTCCACCGCGCGGGAGGCGTCGCTCCCCCCGCACGAGGCGGTGATCAGGGCGCAGGCAGCCGGGAGGAGGAGGATCCAGGCCGTTCTCATGGCTGCTTCGCTAGAGCTGGTGGACCACGAGCCCGCTGCGGAGCTTCGGCTCGAACCACGTAGACTTCGGCGGCATCACGTTCCCGCTGTCGGCCACCGACAGGAGCTGGTCCATGGTAACGGGATGGAGCGAGAAAGCCACCGCATACCTCCCGGAGTCGACGAGCTTCACGAGCTCGCCGGTACCCCTGATGCCTCCGACGAAGTTGATCCTCCTGCTGGTCCTCGGATCATCTATACCCAGGATGGGGGCCAGGAGGTTCCGCTGGAGGATGCTGGCATCCAGGCTCCCGACGGGATCGTCGGCCCGGTAGCTGCCGCGGAGGGCCTCCAGGCCGAGCCACCTGCCTCCGATGTACATCGAGAAGTGTCCGGTCTCGGCGGGAGTGGGGGCGGGGTCCTCGTAGATCCTGAAGTTGCCCGACACGAGCCTCATGAACTCCTCGGGGGAGTGGCCCGAGAGGTCGGCGACGACCCTGTTGTAGGGCATGATCTGGAGGTTGCTCTGCGGGAAGATCACGCTGAGGAAGAAGTTGTACTCCTCGCGTCCGGTATGGGCCGGATTGGCGGCCCTTCTCTTCTGGCCGATGATCGTCGCTGCGGCGCTCCTGTGGTGCCCGTCGGCCACGTAGAGGAACGGGATCGCCTGGAAGACGCGGACTATGTCGTCCACGAGCCCTGGATCCCTGACCACCCAGAAGGCATGGCCCACCCCGTCGGCCGAAGTGAAGTCGCAGTCGGGGGCTGCGGCACAGACCCGCGCCCTGGCCTCCTCCATCGCGGGCACGTCCCTGTAGGCGAGGAAGACTGGTCCGATCTGCGTGTTCTGGGCCTCGATGTGCCTTATCCTGTCGAGTTCCTTGTCCTTTCGGGTGAACTCGTGCTTCTTGATGACATCCTTCTCGTAGTCCTCGATCGAGGCGCAGGCCACGAGGCCGGTCTGGGAGTGGGTCCCCATGGTCTGCCTGTAGAAGTAGAAGGTCGGGACGTCGTCCTGGACCAGCACTCCCTCCTCGATGAACCTGCGGAGGTTCTCGGCCCCCTTCGCATAGACCCTGTCGTCGTAGAGATCCATCGAGCCGTCCAGATCGATCTCGGGCTTCGTGCAGTGCAGGATGCTCCACGGGTTCCCCGCGGCCATCTCCCGCGCCTCGTCGGAATCGAGGACGTCGTACGGCGGGGCGGCGACCTTCTCCGCCATGCCCTGTCGCGGCCTGAGACCCATGAACGGTTTGATAGTAGCCATATGAGAGATCCTCCGATGAATGGCTGTGGTTCCCCGGTCGAGCCGGGATTCGTATCCTAATCAGAAACGGCCGGTCACGGCACGGCCGGTTTCTTCTCCATCAGGGCGGCGACCAGCTTCGATTCCTCTCTGTACCGCGGATCCAGCACCGGCCCCTCGAATGACGCCAGGGGCTTCTTCCAGGGGTTCTGCGCCAGGCCGGCCTCCCTGAAGAGGATCATCCCTTCGGCCATTATCCGCCATCTCCACTCCGGTTCCGAGGCTCCCCAGCCGAGGACGATGTCCGGCAGGCCGTAGGGTTTCGCTCCCCTGTGGCAGGATTCGAGCACATGGAGCCCCTCGACGAGGAACCCCGACCCTGCAGGGGCCGCCGGTACGGATGAATCCTTCCCGGAGAGCCTGAGCGCCCTGGCATGCAGGGTGCGCCCCAGCAGGCCCCCGCCCGTTCCTGACGAGAGGCCGAGACATCTCCCGATGTCTCCCAGCCCCTCCGCGGTGCGGTATGCCGGACCGAGTTCGGTCCTGAGCGCCTCGGCCTCCTGCCCCGCCTCCCTCCTGAGGGCCGCGGCCCTGAGGAAGGCCTCCAGGGCGTCCCGCCAGGCGCCTGCAGTGGCGCAGGCGTCTCCGAATACCATCCAGGAGTAGGCCTTGTCCGGCTGCTCCCCGCACAGGAGCCTGGCCTCGTCCATGGCGGCGGCAGGATTCCCGAGCCTGAACAGCAGCCGTACCGCCTGCGCCCTCATCCGGCCGAGTTCGTAGGGGTTGGCCGAGGACATCTTCTGCCTCAGCGCAACGAGTTTCCTGCCATCGGAAGCCTGCTCGCCCGACCTGCTCAACGCGTCCTCCCGCCTGTCGACTCCCTGGGTTCCCTGTCGCCCGGTATCTTCGAACATGCTCAAACTGATCGAAGGACACTACAGGGCGCTCGAATCGGTCCTTCCCGGCGAGGTTTCCAGAGCCCTTGCCCTCGGCCCCGCAGCCCTCGTCCCGGCGGGATCGGCCCTCCAGAGGAGGGTCCTCCGGGTGCTCGCCGATGCCGGCGAGGGAATCCTGCCGGGGCTGGAGGTTCTCCCCGGATTCCCCCAGCTCGCCGCCAGGCTCGCTTCCGATCCCTTCTCCTGCGAGGACCCGGGCGAGGCTGACCGCACGCTGCTCGCCATGGATGCGATGGGATCCATCCCGGCCGGACTGCCCTACTCCGCGCTCTCGGGCGTCGCCCATGCCGCCCGCTCCCTTTCCGCATTCTTCGAGAAGGATCTGCTGGACAGGGGCATAGATCCCGCCTCCTACGACGTGAGCGCCTTCGTATCCGAATCCGGGGGCGATCCCGTCACCGCGGCTGAACGGAGCACGGTCGAGGCCGTCGGGATCGCGTTCCGGAAGTATGTGCGGCTCAGGACGGGCCTCTTCCCCGGCACTCACGACCAGGCCGCCATGTCGGCCCTGTCGTCACGGCCATCCCGGTACCGCTCGATCATCCTCTACGGGTTCCTCGACCTGAACCCCCTGCAGAGGCGCATGCTGAGGCACCTGGTCGAATCCCTCCCCTGCGTGGTCTTCATGTGCCCGGTCCCGTCCGCCCTCGAAGCCTGGAAGGGGATCGGCAGGCCGACGAGACTCCTGCTGGACGGCAGGGCCGGCGACAGGATGCGCGCCGACTCGAACCGCCCCCCGTCCCGGTTCCTCACGTTTGCCGATGCCCTCCTTTCGGGCGACATCAGGATCATCCCGGAGGGATTCAGGCTGGTGAACGCGCCCGGCCCGGCCGGGGTCGCGAGGGCCGTGATCGATTCTCTCGCGGGTCCGTCCGCATCAGGGATCCCCGCTTCGCAGACCGCGGTCGTAGGGAAGGGACAGGCCTTCGAAACCGTCGAGACGTTCCTCAGGGCGGAGGGGATCCCGGTCGCCCGGCCCTGGAAGTGCAGGCTCGGAAGCCTGCCCGCGGGTTCGCTCCTCTCTGACATCGCCAGGCTGAGGAACCTCGACTTCCACCACGGCCTGCTGACCCGCGTGTCCGGTTCGGCGGCGGTGGCGGACGCATTCCGGGCCTCGCCCGACGAGATCGCGCTCGCATTGCAGGCATCGGGGGTCAGAAGGGGCAGGGAGATGCTCGGAAGGATGGCGGCTCTCGACGGGGCCGTCCACGCACGGGCTTCCGCGCTCGCGAAGGCCCTCCTCGAAGGTGACGCACTGATCCCCGGCACCGCCCCGCCGGGGGTCATGCTCGAAGGTCTGTGCAGGGCCGCGATGATCCTCACCGGGCCGGACGGCCATGCCGGAGCGGCGGTCGGATCGCTCCCCGGTCTCGCCGCGCCCGTGTACCGCGGGAGCGTCGGATTCGACAGGTTCGCGGAGATGCTGGACGTGATCCTCGAGACGGTCTTCATGGAGAGGCCGGGCACCCCGGGATCGGTGGAGCTCCTCGAGATGGAGGAGGCCAGGGGCACGAGCTTCCGCCACGTCATCGTGTTCGGCCTCGAGGAGGACGTCCTGCCGGGGGTGGCCAGGAACGATCCCAGGCTGCCCGATGCTCTGCGGAAGGGCCTCGAGCTTCCTCCGTCGTCCCTGCGGGAGACGGAGCAGGCTCTTCTCTTCAGGCAGGTTCTGGAATGCGCTGGCGAGCGCCTCACGCTGGTGAGGATGACCATGGACGCCGCCGGCCGCGAGGTCTCCTGGTCGCCGTTCATCGAGCCCCTCGTGGAGCCTTCGGAGCGGATCGCCGGAATGCTCGCGGGATGTGCATCCACGCTCCCGGCCGACCCCGTCTCCATCCATTTCGGGGGCTCACGGGCCGGCCAGGCGGATACCAGGGACGCCTTCGGAGGGACCCTCCCCCTGCACAGGCCGTTCTTCGCCGAGGCCTGCGCCGTCGAGGCCTCCAGGCTCGACCGCGGATCGCCGTTCGGCCCTGGCGACGGAATCCTGGGCGCGATGCCCGGGCTGGCCGACGGCGCGTTCTCGCCCTCCAGGCTCCAGGACTGGGCGGCTTGCCCGTTCCGCTACATGGCCGCGAGGCTCTGGCACCTGGCCGAACCGTGCGATGCGGCGATCCTCTCGAAGCCTCCCCCCCTAGCGAGGGGCAACGTCATGCACAGAGCCCTCTCCCTCTGCCTCGCCGAGCCGGGCAGGCCGGCCTCCGGGGCGGTCGCGCAGGCCTGTGCGGAGCTCGATCTCGCAGGGCTGATGGGCAGCCCCGTGCTCGCCGGAAGGTTCGCGGAGGCGGCCGCGGCAGAGCTCGCAGGCATCCTGGCCTTCCTAGAGGACGAGGGGCTGGAGCCCGACGGGGATGATTCCATCGAGACGGGGCGCCGTGCACGCACCGGGGCGGGCGGCATCGAGCTCGCCGGAAGGATCGACATGATCCTGCGCAACGGGGCCGGGAGGGTCGTCCTCGATCTCAAGACGGGCAGCGCGACCCCGGGCCTCCGGGCCGTGCGGAAGGGCATCGACGGGGGCGAATACCTCCAGGTGCCTCTCTACGCCGCGATCCTCGAAGCTCTAGGAACGCCCGTGGACAGGGCCGGCCTGCTGTATGCCTCGAAGCCCTCCCTCGAGACCACATTCGGGCGGGACGAACTCGGGCCGGTGATGGAAGCCTCGCTGTCGCGCGCGGAGTCGGCGGTGCGCTCGATCCGTGCCGGCATGTTCCCACCCGCGGGAGCGCTCACCGGTGCCCCGTGCAGGGGCTGCTGGGCGGCCGGGCTCTGCAGGAAGGGGCCGGACGAGAGGATAGGGCCGAAGCTGGCCGCGACAAGAGGGCCCGGTGGCGAGCTGCCTTCCTGGGATGCCGGTACGGAGGGCGTCGATGAGGATGCCTGAGCCCCCCCGCCCTGCCGACGCCGTCGCAAGGGAGATGATAGTCTCCGAAGTGTCGCGGTCCGTGTCCGTCGAGGCCAGCGCCGGCACCGGCAAGACGTTCCTGATGACCGACAGGGTCATGCGGCTCGCGCGGCATTTCGGGGGCATCGACAGTATGGCGGTCCTGACCTTCGGCGAGGCGGCTGCGGCCGAGCTCAGGCGGCGGATCAGGTCGAGGATCGCGGCAATGCCCGACGAAGGCGGCGAAGGAGAGCTCAAGCGCAGGCTGTCGGCGCAGATCCCGGGGGCCTACGTGACGACGATCCACTCCTTCGCATCCTCGATGCTCAGGGAGTACCCGCACCTCACGGACACGGACCCCTCCTTCGAGATCTCTGCGTGCGCCTTCACTTCAGCCGACCTGTCGAGGCTCTGGGAGGAGCACCTGCTGGAGGACCCCGCGAGGCTCGCCGGGTGCGCCGACCTCGTCGCCGCCTGCGGCAGCAGCCTGCCGGGCATCGCGATGACCCTCGCCTCCAGGCCCTGGGCGGGGGATGCCGCCTCTCTGAGCAGCGACGGCGCCGGCGCCCGTGCCGCCGCGTCATCGGCGCTGGCCCGGCTGGAAGCTCTTGCCGGTGAGGCCGATCCGACCGATGCGATGGCCTCGAAGATCGCCTGCTTCATCGAACTTGCCCGGCCCGTGCTGGACGGCCACGCCCCGCCGGGCACGATCGACAGGGCCGTCGGCGCCATCAATCTCCAGGGCGGCAGGAAGGCCTCATGGCCGGACGGGACCCTGGCCGAGGCGAAGAGCCTCTTCGGGCGGTTCAAGGTGATCCTCCGCTCGCTGCCGCTGGCGGAGCAGTTCGAGCGCCTCGTCCCCCCGTTCACGGAGCGGCTCCGCTCGATCCGGGCATCCGACCGGTCGAACCTGTCCTTCGACGAGATACTCTCGCGCCTGTGCGGGGCGCTCGAGAAGTCGGAGGACCTGAGGAGGGCCATCTCCTCCAGGTTCGTCCATTTCCTCGTGGACGAATACCAGGACACGAGTTCAGAGCAGATCGCCATCTTCAGGAGCATCCTCGCGGGCTCCGGGGGCTACGGGCGCGGGTCGATAACGGTGGTCGGCGACCCGAAGCAGTCGATCTACGCCTGGAGGCAGGCCGATCTCGAGCTATACGCCGAGGAGCGCCGGGGCTTCGAGGCCGACACGGCGGGCACTCTCTCGGAGAGGATCACCGTGAGCTTCAGGAGCAGCCGCGCCATCGTCTCGCTGGTCAACGCGGCCGGGCCGTTCATCTTCGGCGGCACCTCCCCCTTCGACTGCGGATACTCGGATTTCGAGCCGCGGCCGGACGCTCCCGAAGGCCCCAGACCGGTCGTCGTCCTTCTCGACGATGCAGCGACCGGTGACGATCCGGGTCCGACACCCGGCGAACTCGTGGACATGGCCGCCGGATGGTGCGCCCGCAGCCTGGCGTGCGGGCCGGAAGGGGAGCCCGCCCGGGGCGGGGCCGCCATCCTCATGACGGCGGGGACACATGCGGGGATACTTCTCGCACGCCTGTCGGAGGCCGGCATACCGTACTCGGCGACAGTGGGGAGGACATTCAAGGCGAGGCCGGAGACCGTCGACCTGAGGGAGATGCTCTCCTGCCTTTCGTTCCCGGGTGACGGGAGGGCTCTGATCCACACTCTGAGGTCTCCCTTCTTCGGTGTGGAGGACGGTGAGATCACGAGAGCGGTGGCGGCGGGCCTCGCTGGATGGCCTTCGCTCCCGGAGGGCTTCGCCGGCAGGGTACCGCAGGCGGCCAGGGCCTGCGAGATGCTGTCGCGGCTCCGCAGCGCCTCCGCCCGCATGCCGGTCGGCGACTTCCTCCATCTCCTGCTCTGCGAGACCGAGATCGCACCGGTACTCGCCGCCTCGGGATGGGAACCCGACCGGAGGCTCTCTAATCTGGGCTTTCTGATCGAGCAGGCCGCGGGCGGGGCTTTCGCCTCGCTCGCCGACCTTAGGGAGGCCCTCGCCGATGGCCCCGGAGAGGGGATACTGGAGGAGCCTTCCCCCGTGACTGCCCCGGGGACCGTCTCGGTGACCACCATCCACAAGTCGAAGGGGCTAACGTTCGACGGCGTCATGCTCATCCCCCCCCTCGGGAAGCACGATTCGAGGAGGTCCAGAGGACCCGTCCTGCTCCACGAGAAGGCCCGCAGGGCAGCCGTCTCCTTCGGTGCGGACCTCGGCACGCCGCTGCTCGACGAGCTCAGGGAGAGGGAGGCGCAGCAGGATGCGGCGGAGGCCAGGCGCCTGGTGTACGTCGCACTCACGAGGGCAAGGACTGGGCTCGTGGTCTTCGTCCGGAGATCCGCCTGGGAGGATCCGCCTCGTGCGCCCGAAGGCTTCGACGGGATACTCGTGAATGCGCTGCGGGGAGCCTGGGAGGCGGACAACGGATTGCTGGACGTCTCGGAGGCCCCGGGAACGGGAGGTCTGGTGCACAGGGCGGTCCGGAGGATCGATCCTGCGCAGGTCCCTTCGGAGAGGCCGCTCCCCGTTCTGTCCGCCGTCGTCCCGGAGGAGCCGGCGCCTGACGCCTCCGACGGGTCTCCGGCCATCAGGCTGGGGCTCACCGTGCACAGGATCCTGGAGAAGATCGACCTGGCGGAGCCGGAGGCATGGCTGGATGCGAGGAGACCCCTGCGCGACACTTCCGGCGCCGACCCTGCCAGGGTGATCGAACTGGTCCTGAACCTCTTCGCGATGAAGCTGCCGTTCGACATCCGGAAGACGGCCCGCGCCCTCAGGGAGTATCCGTACATCACCCGGGGCCGCCAGGGCTGCCTCCGGAGCTATGTCGACATCCTCGCGGAACAGGGCGGGAGGCTCTTCGCACTGGACTACAAGACGGACTCCGTGACTGAGGCGGAAGTGCCATCCGCGGCTTCGGGATACATCGCGAGGCAGGCCGGCTACGGGCAGGACCTGGCCGACGCGCTCGGGCGCGAGGTCTCGGTGTGGCTGGCCTTCCTGTCACCCGGGGTCGCTCGTCACGTCGGGGACTTCAGGCCTTCCCCGCGGTAACGGAACCGGCCCGGGTCGCCCCGGGCCGGTTTTCGATCCTGTCCTGCAGGGAATCTAGCGGATGACCGTCACGGCGCGGGAGGTCGTCTCGCCCGCACCCGTCAGCCTGAAGAAGTAGACGCCGGAAGCCAGGCCCTCGGTGGCGTTCACGGACATCGTGCCGGAGACATCGCCCTGGAAGGGTCTCGCCACGATCCTGCCCGTGAGGTCGAACACCTCGAGCGTGGCAGCGCCTTCACCCGTGATGGCCACGACGCCGGCCGCGGGCATCGGATTGGCGAAGCTCATCGTGAAGGGGCCCGCGGGCTCGCCGCCCTCGATGCCGACGCCGGTGACGCTGATCGTGCCCATGTAGGGCTTGTAGTTGTGCCTGCGGACCGTGACGTTCATGGTGCCGGTGGTGGCGGGGCCGACGTACAGGGTCACGCTGCCACCGGTGGTCCAGTCGCGCTCGAGGACCTCGCCGGCCTTGTAGAGACAGACCAGCGCGTCGTCGGAGGCACCGGAGACCGTGACGGTGACAGGGCCTGAACCGCTGATCGAGGCGGGGTGCGAGACGCTCATGGTCATGGGCACGCCGCCCGAGGTCTGCCAGGTCCACATCTCCACGGACGGGTCACCCATCAGGTTGTAGCCCTCGAAGTAGTACTTGGTGAGGCCGCCGCCGCTGAGGTAGGCATACAGCGAGAGCTTGCCGCCGTTGAGGAAGCCCATCGGCCAGTAGATGCCGTTTCCGAGGAAGTTGAGATACTCGCCCTTTTCCTGGACGTCGTCCTCGGTCCAGTACGAGGAGGGGACGGAACCCCAGAACCAGAGGCCGCCCTTGCTCGGAGTCCTCGTCCAGGTCTCGCACCAGGCTGTGGCGGTGCCGTAGTCGCCTGTCAGGCAAGCGTGCGACAGGACGCCCGGGAACATGTTGTCGTTGGTGAGCTGGTTGAAGTTGCTCGATCCGAACGACATGTCGCCCCAGCTCGTCTGGGAGCCGTGGCCGGAGAAGGTCAGCATCGACTCGCCCTGGTTCACTGCGGTGACCACGTCCGCGGCGGTGGAGCCGTAGGTGGCCGGGTAGAGCTTGTCGGCAGTGAAGCCCAGCGGCGCGGCATAATTGGTGATGCAGTAGTTGTGGGTGCCCTCGGAGATGCTGGAGTTGTCGCTGCTTGCGATCCAGCCCTGGCTCTGCAGCCAGGCGCCCGAACCCGAGTAGGCCCACTGCTCGTAGTCTATCACCCTGTCGGCCATCATGATGGCCTGACCGGTGGTGGTGACGGAGAAGCGGCCGATGAACGCGTCGGGCACCCAGCCGCCGTCGTCGAGCGTCACGTAGTAGAGATCGGTGACGCCGCTGTAGGCGGTGGCGGTGTTGCCGGGGACGAAGCCGGTGTCGCCCACGAGGAGCACGTACTGCGGAGGCGTGCTCCAGGTGGAGAGGGCGTCGAGGATGTAGGCCTCGATCTCGGCGGCGGTGGAGCCGGTGGTGGCCGTGGAGACGAGCGTCACCTCATAGCCGCACATGGACTTCCAGGTGACGAAGTCATCCATGGAGGTCTCGTAGAAGTCGGGGTGGGCGATGATCAGGTAGCCGCCCATCGGGGAGTCGGTGCCGTCGAAGGAGTTGAAGGTGCCGTAGTTGACGGCCATCGAGGAGAGCAGGGGCTCGAAGCCGGAGGCGGCCATCCTCTCGGCCTCGGAGAACGTGGCGCCCAGGTCGCCGCCCGAGAAGCCGAGGCTGATCGTGGCGGAGTTCAGGACATCGACGGAGCGGTCGGCCGGGTTCCAGCGGACCGGGGCGACCTCGACGAGGATCAGCCGGCGGCCGCGCATCATCCCGGCGTCGACCAGGCGCACCCAGGAGGAGGGATAGGCCTCGCCCCGTACATAGACGGCGGGATCGAACACGAGATCATACGAATCCCTCGGCATGTCCTTCGGCACGGAAGGGATGCCGGGGGCGACGGCCGAGATGCCCGGGATGTTCATGGTGCTGATGTTCTCGCCCGAGAGGGAGACATCGATGTCGGCGCCGATGGGTGCGATGATCCAGGTCCTGAAGACCGGCAGGGCCGGGAGGCCTGCCTCGGCCAGGTTCTCGGCGCCGTCGACCATGACGCCGGTGTAGACTCCGCCGTCCAGCCCGGTCTCGACGAACCTGGGAGAGGGCGTGTCGAGGTCGAGGACGACTCCGTCGACCGATGTCTCGACGGTGGTGAGTCCGGCATATGAGCAGGTAGCCAGGACTGCCAGCATGGACAGCAGAAGCTTCACAGGGGCTCCCTTCTGAGTGTATGCGATCCTGTATGATAGGTGAATCCAAAGTAAGATACCCGACCGCCCCGGCCGGGTAAAGCCTCCGGAGGAGACCGATGCTGGGGATGCTGCTCATGTCCGCCGTGCTTTCCCAGGTGCAGGGGTACTCGGTCGCCCTGTCGGGGGGCGGGGCGAGAGGGCTGGCCCATGTCGGCGTGCTGCTCGCGTTCGAGGAGCGGGGAGTCCCGGTCAAGACGGTCGCCGGCACCAGCATGGGCGGTCTCGTGGCGGGCCTCTACGCATCGGGCTGGACCGCCTCCCAGATCGACAGCATAGCGCGGAGCATCGACTGGGGAGAGCTCTTCTCCGCCGAGCCCTCGCGGGAGATGTCCTTCCTGCCGCAGCGGCTCGAGGGCGAGATGGAGGTCGTCACGCTCGGCCTCAGGGGCATGACGCCGGTGCTGCCCCCGGGCGCGGTTTCCACACAGAGGGTGGCATCCCTGCTCGTCTCGCTCACCTCCTTCACGCAGCTCAGTGTGGGATACGGCTTCGACGACCTGCCCGTGCCCGTGCGCATCGTCTCCTTCGACCTGGAGAGCCGGAGCCGCATCGTCAGCGATTCCGGACAACTGTCCACCGCAATGCTCTCCTCGATGGCCTTCCCGGCTGTCTTTCCCGCGGTCAGGGACGGGGGCATGCTCCTGGTCGACGGAGGCGTGGTCGACAACCTCCCGGTCGACATCGCGGCGCGCACCTGGGGCCTGCCCGTCATCGCGGTCGACGTCTCCTCGGAAAGAGGCCCCCTGCCGGAGAAACCCACGCTGCTGGAGGCGGGGACGCTCACCCTGCAGGCTCTGATGGGCACACTGAACGGGATCTACGAACGGCGGGCCGACTACACCGTGAGACCAGACCTGGGCGGGGCCGCCCTCTGGGACTTCGGTGACGCCGATTCCCTGATAGCGGCCGGCTACAGGGCCGGGCTCGCACTCCTCGACAGCTACCCCGAACTGACCGGGAGGCCATTCCGCCGTCTCCCGGCGACCGGCGGCCGGACCGTGGTGGGAGACGTGATGCTCGGCGGGCTCAGGAGGCTCCCGGAGAGGGCCGTCTTCCCCTGGCTGGAGGTGTCGCGGGGCGACACGCTCACTCCCTCGAGCCTCAGGCACGAGGTCGAGCTGCTGTATTCCTCGGGCCTCTTCGGATCGGTGCGGCCGGAGATCTCGAGGTCGGGCGACGGGGCGGCCTGCCTCACGATGCATCTCGAGGAGCGCGATCCGTCGGAGATAGGTCTGGGCATGGCCTATCACAACGAGACCGGATTCGAGGGCAGGCTCGGCATCCGCACCAGGAACTTCCTGGACACGGGCCGGCGGGTCTCGCTCGGCCTCGGCGGAGGCGACGGATATGCGTTCGCCGAGATGTCGGGCACGGACCACGCGCCCCGCAGCAGGTTCTTCCAGCAGCTCGCCCTGTCGACCTGGCAGATGGTCGTCCCGGCCCCGTCCGACAGCGGTTCGGACCCGAGCGTCGAGAACAGGCTCTCGGCCGAGCTCGCGCACGGCATATCGCTGAGCTGGTTCGGGCTGTCGCAGATCGGGACGGGCCTCACGGCCAGGTGCTCCCCCGGCGCAGGCTGGAGTTCGTTCGGCCGGATCTTCGTAAGGGGCATGACGCAGACCTGGGACGACCCGATGAACCCGAGGGAGGGAGGGCTGGTGAGGGCCGAGATATCCCTGAGCCCTCTCAGGCACGTGCACCAGATCCTCGACATCGACTTTGCGAGGGTGCTGCCGATGGGGAGGAGGGCTTCGGCGAGGCTCTGGGGATGGACCAGGCTCTCGTCGGGGGACGTGGAGGAATGGCAGTACGACAGGCTCACAGTCGCCCACGCCATTCCGGGGCACGCATGGAACTCGCTCCCGGCCCGTGAGAGGTTCGCCCTGGGACTCGACCTCAGCAGGGACTTCAGGGGCCCGTTCTTCGCCTCGGTCCGGGCGGCCGGATCGTGGGACTGGGAGACGCCGCTCGAACCCGATGAAGGCTCGGAATCCTGGGGAGCCGGGCTTTCCGTGGGCGCCAGGACTCCGGCCGGGCCTGCCAGGATCTCATGGGGGACCGGTTCCGACGGCCAGTCGGCCTGGACCGTCAGCATCGGGCAGCCGGGGGCGTTCGGCCCCGGCCGGTAGCCTCAGGGTCCGGCGCCGCCTCCGGCCATGAACATGACCGTCCGCCTGAGCCCCTCCTCGAACGCCACCGAGGGCTCGTAGCCGAGTATCCTCCTGGCGAGGCCTATGTCGGCCCTGCTGTCGCGAACCTCCCCCGCCCTCTCCGGGGCGTGGACGGGCGCGAGGTCCTCCCGACCCAGCAGTTTCGCGATCTCGGAGGCGAGCGTGTTGACCGGGATGCTGCCTCCGCAGGCGACGTTCATCACCAGCCCCTCGGCGCCCCGGGCCTCGGCTGCCCTGAGATTGCCGTCCACCACGTTGTCCACGAAGGTGAAGTCGCGCGACTGGCATCCGTCGCCGTTCACCAGGGGCGGCAGCCCGTCGAGGATCCTCTTCGTGAATATCGGGACGACCGCGGCATAGGGGCTGCCGGGATCCTGGCGGGGACCGAAGACGTTGAAGTACCTCAGGCAGACGGTCTCGAGGCCGTAGACGCCGTGGAAGACCTGGCAGTACTTCTCGGCCGCGAGCTTGCTGACGGCATAGGGCGAGAGAGGCCTGGGCGGCAGGTCCTCCGACTTCACCGGCACGGGCTGGTCGCCGTAGATGGACGACGAGGAGGCGAACACCACCCTCCCCACCCCGCGGCGCCTCGACGCCTCGAGTACGTTCAGGGTCCCCAGCACGTTCACCTCGTTGGACCTGACGGGATCGGCGATCGACCTGGGCACGCTGGGGAGGGCTCCGAGATGGAACACCCTGAGGCATCCCGCCACCGCGGCATCGACCGCGCCGGCATCCCTGAGGTCGCCACGGACGAACTCGCAGTCCACGCCTTCCAGATTGGATGCGCGGCCCGTAGAGAGATCGTCCAGCACCCGCACCTCGTCTCCCCGTGCGACAAGGGCCCGCACGAGGTTGGAGCCTATGAAGCCCGCTCCTCCCGTCACGAGGCACTTCAAGAGGCGGCACCTCCGCGCAGGCCGAGTATCCTGACAGCAGCGGCAGCGGCTCCGAGGCCGTTGTCTATGCTGACCACGGTTATGCCCGGCGTGCCCGAGGCCAGCATGGACATCAGGGGGGCGATGCCGCCGAACGGCGGGCGCGAACCGCCCGAGGTCGGCACTGCGACGACCGGACCTCCGTAGAGACCTCCGAGTATCGAGGGCAGCCCCCCGTCCATGCCCGCGAACACGAGGCACACCGCCGCTCCGCCTATCTCCTGCATCGAGGAGGTCAGCCTCTGGATGCCGGTGGAGCCGAAGTCGACGAACATGTGACAGGGCACGCCGCATTCGGACAGGAGGAACTCGGCCTCGGCGGCCGCCTTCATGTCGGCCCTGCCCGACGTCACGAGCGCCACGAAACGCGGATCCGCCGGGGAGGGAGCGGGGGGGCCGGCGGACACGGCCATGCATTCCAGCGAGTACCTGCAGTCGGGGAACTCCTTCTTCAGCAGGTCGAGGGCATCGCTTCCCAGCCCTGCCGCGAACGCTCCGCCCGACCTCTCGATCTGGGCCTTGAAGAGAGCCAGCACCTCCACGGGCGAAAGGCCTCCGCCCATGATGATCTCGGGCAGGGGGAGGGTGGCGGGAGGGCCGGCGGGGGCGGTGGCGGCCTGCTCCGGCGCATCGGGAACCGGCGCGGCCGGAGCTCCCGATGGCGCCTCGACGGGTCCGGCGAGGGCGTCCCTGAGCTTCTCCTCGCTGTCCGCAGGGGGTTTGGAGCTCGAGGCCACCTTCCTGACGTACTCCTCGAAAGGATCGGGCTTCGCGCGCGGGGTCACTGGTTCGGCCCCGCAGCGATCAGCAGCACCAGGTCCCCGCCGCTTCTGTTCTGCATGTGGAAAACCTCCCAGGCCGGCACGGCGGCCGTGTCGCCTGCGTTCATCTCGTGGGCGAACCCGTCCGCATCGACGTATTCGCCACCGCCCGAGAGCACGTATATGACCCTCTCGCCCCTGGCGGCCTCCCTCGGGATGTGCCCGCCGGACTGGATCGTGAGCATCCTGAGCGTGATCTTGTTGCAGCCGTCCCGGGTGCCGGCCAGGAGCCTGCTGGCGACCTTCGAATAGCCGGTGTCCGAGAGATGCTGCGGCCTAACGTCGGAAGAAGACCTGATGATCATAGGACTCCCCCGTCCGCCTTTCCGGAGGCTTCTGCGCCTCTGCCGGGGGCCGCGAGCCTCCTGGTGTAGTGGAGCGGATCCCCGGGATCGTCAGGCACCAGGAGCCTCCTCACGGAGCCGCACCTGGCCTTGCCCGACCTGATGATCGTCTCCAGGTCGTCCCTGACGAGAGCCTTGCCCTCGTAGAGGTTGTAGTTCTCCCTGAACCTGGCCGGAGTGAGGTTGGGCATGAAGACGTTGGCTCCGGCCTGGAGCCCCTTCTCCAGACCATCCGGATCGAGGGTCTGGAGGGCGGTCGTGGCGGATATGTTTATCTCCGGCATCATGATGCGCAGAAGAGCGATCATCCTCAGGGTCAGCGACACTCTTTCCCTGACCGGAGGGGCCGAGTCCCGGGCCTCGAAGAGGGGCGTACCGGAGTGTTCTATCCACGGGCCCATGCCGCACATGTCGATGTCGATCCCGCGCAGGTACTCGAGATCCCCCGCGAGGTGCTCCACCGTCTGCCAGGGGAGTCCCACGAGGACTCCGCTCCCGGTCTGCCATCCCGAGGCGGAGAGGTATCCGAGGCAGGCGTCCCTCTCGCTCCAGCGGTGGATGCCGTCGCGGGGATGGAGCCTGCCGTACAGCTCCCGGTCGGATGTTTCGATCCGAAGGAGGAAGCGCCTCCCCCCCGCGGCCCACAGGCGGTCGAGAACGGCCCGGGGCAGCTCGCCGAGGGAGAGCACCATCCTGACGGAGTCGCCCCAGAGCCTGCCGCACTCCGAGAGCACCTGTGCGACGGTCTCGATGTGCTCGTCACCCAGCATCTCGCCGGACTGGAGCAGGAACGACCTCAGACCGGCCCGGAAGCCTTCCTGGAGAGCCTCGAGAACCTCTTCGGAGGACATCCTGTATCTGGCCACCCCGGGGTTGTCCCTCCGGAGCCCGCAGTAGAAGCAGTTCTTCTGGCAGGCGTTCGAGATCTCCACTATCCCCCTGAGGTAGACGGCGGGTCCGACCGTCCTCTCGAGAACGGCGGATGCCGCGTGGAAGAGGGGTTCGTCCATGGAGGGGCCTGCGCCGAGGATGTCCGTGAGGTCGCGCCTCGAGAGGTCGCAGGCATCCCCGGACCTGATCGCGGCGAGCTTCTCGTCCGCCAGCATCATCGCGAGCCGTCACGCAGAGATGGCGGGATGAACTCGCCCGGGCTGTTCTCGTACGGCTCGTTGGCCAGGGAGCGCCCCGCCTGCCCGAGCATCAGCACGTCGTTCACGACCCCCTCGAGGTCGGTCGTGGTCCACGATTCGTAGTAGCGCCCCGCGACGCGCCCGTGGGAGTCGACGACCTGCACGAGCGGATACCTGTCCGCCATCATGCTCTGCGACACCAGCCCGTCGGAATCCACGATCACGGGGACCCGGATCCCCCAGTCGGAGACCGTGTTCCTCCATGACTCGACGGTCGAGTCCGAAGGCACGAACACCACGATCATCTCAACGGGGCGATCAGCATAGATCCCGTCCAGGTCGTCGAAGAGGGAGAGATCCTGGACATCGGACAGGCGGCTGAACTCGCTGAAGAGCATCACCACGACATGGCCGCTGAGATCGTCGTAGAGGCTGATGGGAACGGGGGTGTTGAACCAGGCGTGGTCGGGAGGGAAGTCGCCCACGGCGGCATACCGTTCGGTGCCCTGCATCGGGGGCTGGAGCCCGAAGAGGAAGACGACGAGAGCCCCGCAGGCGGCGAGAGCCAGGGCGAACAGCAGCCCCGACTTCAACCTGCGGCGCGCGAGATCGAAGGCTGGAGTCTCGGGGTCGTAGCCCTCAGGGATCTCCGGCATCGCCGCCGCCTTCTCTGCCCTCCAGCTCGGAGGCCATCGTCTTGAGCCTGTCCAGGACCACCCTCACGGGCAGGCCTGCCCTCCTGGCGAGATCCTCGCAGTCCGAGAAGTCAGGGTTGACGTTGACGTAGCGCCGCCCAGCGACTCCGGCCCTCAGGCGCGCTGTGCCCCAGGGGGTGGACACCTCGATGAAGCTCCTGTCGAGGGTGCGGAATCCGGCTGATCTGATCCTCACTCCCAGCGTGGTGGAGTTTCGGAGGAGAGCGTCGATGGACGACTCGAGGGCTTCGGCCCTGCACACCACGGTGATCTCGACGGCAGGCCTTCCCTTGCGGCCGGTGCAGTGCGCCGCGTAGCAGTCGACCGCACCTGCGGCCATGACCGCCTCCTGGAGCCTCGGGAACAGCCTCGGGTCCATGTCGTCGAGGAGGGTGACGAGCTCCACGGCCTCGTCCATGCGCGGGCAGCAGGGCACACCGGGCGTCCCGAGCCTTATCCTGAGCAGGTTGGGGGACGGGTGGTCCGACGCACCGGCACCCAGGCCCGTGCGGTCCCAGATGGCCGGCGGAGGCGGGGTCCAGTGGTCGACCAGCGTGGCGAGCAGGACGGCGCCCGTCGGAGTGGTCATCTCGGCCTTCACTGCACCCGAGACGACCGGTATCCCCTCGAGGAGGACGGACGTCACCGGAGCGGGCACGGGCAGTTCGCCGTGGGCGCAGTTGACCGTTCCCCAGCCCGTGCAGACCCCGGGGCACCAGGTCTCCGTGATGCCCAGCATGTCGTAGCCGATCATCGTGCCCGCGATGTCCACGATCGAGTCGATCGCGCCGAGTTCGTGGAAATGCACGTCCGCAACGGCGCAGCCGTGCACCTTCGCTTCGGCTGCCGCGAGGGTCTCGAAAGCATCTCTGCAGAGGGTCGAGGCGTGGGCGGAGAGCCCCGCCCTGTCGATCATGCCCAGTATCTCGGCGAGGTGCCTGTGCCCGCCGGGACCGCCTGCCGGAGCGCCGGTCCCGATCGAGACCCGCGTGCCGGCCTGTCCGGCCCTCCTGACCTCGGACACGGACATGGCCCAGCCTTCGGGCACGACCTTCCTGACCCCGGCCTCGAGCCTCGCCATGTCCAGGCCGGCCCCTGCCAGCGCTCCGAGGAACATGTCCCCGGCTGCACCGCTCCAGGCCTCTATGGTTGCGATCCTCACCTCGCCGCGCTCCCCGCTTCCAGGCTCCCGACCTCGTGGTCCACCATCTCGTTCACCAGATCCTCGAATGTCGTGGCGGGCTTCCATCCCAGGACCCTCTCCGCCTTGGAGGGGTCGCCGCGCAGGGCGTCCACCTCGGTGGGTCTCAGGTATGACGGATCGGTGTCCACGAAGTCCCGGTAGTCCAGGCCGAGGCGGCCGAAGGCCAGCCCGGCGAACTCCCTGACGGTGTGCATCCTGCCGGTGGCGATCACGTAGTCGTCCCCCGAGGGCTGCCGGAGCATCAGGTACATGGCTTCAACATAATCCCTGGCATGCCCCCAGTCGCGCCCGGCGTCCAGGTTGCCCAGCACCAGCCGCTTCTGGAGCCCCTTCGAGATCCTGGCCGCGGCCAGGGCGATCTTCCTGGTGACGAAGTTCTCCCCCCGCCTGGGCGACTCGTGGTTGAAGAGGATGCCGCTCGAGGCGTGCAGTCCGTAACCCTCCCTCGCGTTCACCACCATCCAGTGCGCGTACAGCTTGGCGGCGGCGTAGGGGCTCCGGGGACTGAACGGGGACAGTTCGCTCTGCGGGGGGGGCGTCGATCCGAACATCTCGCTGGTGGAGGCCTGGTAGAACCTGCATTCCCGCGCCAGGCCCACCTCCCTCACTGCGTCCAGAAGCCTCGCGACACCCAGGGCGTCGACGTCTCCGGTGTACTCCGGCATGTCGAAGGAGATCCTCACGTGGCTCTGCGCTGCGAGGTTGTAGATCTCGTCGGGCCCGCACTTCTCGAGGATCCTGTTGAGCGCGCTGGAATCCGTCATGTCGCCGTAGTGCAGGAAGAGCCTCGATCCGTAGGTGTCGCCGTCCTGTATCAGATGCTCTATCCTGCTCCGGTTGAAGCTGGACGACCTCCGGACTATGCCGTGGACCTCGTATCCCTTCCCGAGCAGGAGCTCGCAGAGGTACGAGCCGTCCTGGCCGGTGATGCCCGTCAACAGGGCCTTCTTCATGGGGTGCTCCCCTTCCGCGGAGAACCGCTCCGAGGCTTCAGAGCCTCCTCGCGACCATAATCGTGAAATCGTCGCGAAAGGAGTCGCTCCCGTGGAAGCGGCGCACATCGGAGACGATCTCCCTCACGACCATGCACGTTTCGAGCCCGGCGGCGCTCCTCGCGGCCCCGGCCAGGCGTTCCGGGCCGTACTCCTCGCCGGAGGCGTCCATCGCCTCGGTGAGCCCGTCCGAGTACATCACAAGGAGGTCGCCGTGCTCCATTCGCACGGTTCC
This sequence comes from Candidatus Fermentibacter sp., assembly GCA_030373045.1. Lineage (NCBI taxonomy): Bacteria > Pseudomonadati > Candidatus Fermentibacterota > Candidatus Fermentibacteria > Candidatus Fermentibacterales > Candidatus Fermentibacteraceae > Candidatus Fermentibacter > Candidatus Fermentibacter sp. The sequence goes on along the minus strand of JAUCPW010000018.1, from coordinate 16,630 downwards.
GCTCCTGTATGCCGCATCGCGTGACACCCCGAGCAGGAGTCCGCCCTCCGAGAGATCGAATATGCCTCCGCCGGCCCCGAGCAGGACGGGAGGGTTGTGACCGGCGTTCACCCACTCGAGGGTCGACGCGCCGGGATCGAACACCGCCGCGAACATCGTGATGAAGTACTCGGGGGAGGTGTTGGCATGGACCATCCTGTTGGCCCGCGCGACCATCTCCTCGAGCGGGATGCCGACGTCGGAGATGGACCTCAGAGTGGCCTGGAGGTTCGCCATGAGGAGGGCCGGCCCGACCCCCTTGCCGGTGGCGTCGCCCACCGCGAGCAGGGTCCGCCCGCCCGACATCGGGATCACGTCGTAGTAGTCACCCGCGACTTCCAGGCAGAACTGGATGGAGGCCGATACGGAGAGCCCCGGGGTGTCGGGCATCTCTCCCGGGAGGAGCCCCTTCTGGATGGACCTCGCGATGGAGAGCTGCTCCTCCAGCTTCTCCTTCTCCACCTTCTCCTCCATCAGCTCTATGTTCTCGGCCGCCATGGCGATCTGGCCGGACAGCGAGCCCAGGGTCTCCAGCTCGAACGCCCTGTAGTCCTCGCCCGACCTCTTCCGCCCGGCCGCCACGAAGCCGATGCCGCTGTCGCGGGAGGGCAGCGGGAGCAGCAGGGCGATCCTCCTCTCCTCGAACCAAGCCGCCTGGGCCGGATCCAGCCGGATCCTCCCGGAGGCCTGGATCTCGTCGAGCAGCAGCGGCCTCCCTTCGGAGCAGAGCCTCTGCACGAACATGTCGTCGGTGTCGAACGGCGCGGGGGCTCCGCTCCCGTCCGTGAGCGACGTGGACGAGGCTCCGGCCTTCGTCACCGGGATCACCGGTTCGGCATCGAGCCCCTCCGTGAGCCTTCTGGCCAGCAGAGACCAGAACTCCCCCCGGTCGCCTATGCCCCGGATCTCCTGCAGGAACCCGCTCAGAAGAGCCCTCAGGCGGCGCCTCTCGGGGAAGAACCTGTTCTCCAGGTCGTTCCTGATGATCCTCTGGACCGGTGCGAATCCGACAGCGAGGCTCAGGGAGATGAGCAGCACCGGCGTGGTCCCTCCTATCCCGGCCGCGGAGGACAGCGCCCTCCCGGCACCGTAGGCGAAGGCCACGATGAAGGCGAGCAGGAACACGTTCACGATCAGGAAGAGGGTGCCCTTCCTGTACTTCGTCTCGGCGTCGTGGAGCCTGAACCTGCCCATCGCCCTGGCGATGCTCAGCGGGGCCGGCAGGATCGAGAGGAACTGGGTGTTGGCGATGAGGAGACGGCCCGTGTACGACAGGGAGGCCATATCGCGCGCGAACAGGAGCTGAATCCAGGCGATCAACATGAATACGATGAAGCCGGGAGCGGCCCCCCACATCACCATCCGGGCCTCGCGCCTCTCGAGCATCCCTGCGGACTTCGACATCGCCCTGCGGAGCATCGCGAACCCGCCGGCGAAGTAGCATGTCAGGACCGGCACGGCAACGATGTTGATCTCCTGCCCGTCAATAAAGAAGTTGAACGCGACGAGCGCCGCGATGGGTATGTAGATCGCGGCCAGGGCGACCTTCCTGTGCTTCGCGAACCTCTCCCTCTCGAAGGGGAACAGCATGTGGAGATGGAGCCAGAACGAAGCGGAGAAAGCCCCGAAGATCCGCGTGGCGGTCAGGAGCCCGTTCTCGAAGGGAAACCTGAATGTGGCGTAGGCCATGGGGATTATCTGGGCGGAGAAGACCATCAGGGACGTTATCGCCAGGCAGAACAGGGCCATCACCCTCGCTGCCGGGTTCCCCGGCCGCCTGGCCAGGGTGTATGCGGCCGTGTAGAGGAATCCGGCCGTGATCAGCACCCTGACGATGAAGAGCAGGATGATCTGCACCTTGTACACGGCCGGGATGGACCGCGTCACGACGGTGGTCGACACGGGCGGCGGCGCTATCACCATCCAGCTTTCACCCTCGCTGACCGAGTCGGCGATCCCGGTTCCGAGCGCGGCATCGATCGGCGTCGCGAGGAGCGCGGCCATGGAGGAGGAGAGCGTGCTGTCCATGCGGATCCTCGACGGCTCCCTGTAGACGATCCCGACCTCGCGGCCCGCCGGGGTATCGGTCGAGAACACCGTGAAATAGTTGGAGACCGTGGCCGTGAGGCCGTCTACCGAGAGCAGGGAGTCGCCGGGCTCGGGCACGGGCCCTTCCGGGAAGTCCTCGGGGTCGACCGACGTGAAGATACCGGGCCCTTCGTCACGGAGGTCGAGGAGGCTCCAGATGTCGCCTATGCGGCACATCACGTCCACCTTCGTGAACTCCTGGACCAGGTAGAGCCCGGCATACAGCGTGAAGAATACGGTCAGGACCCGCACGGCGGTGTTCATGGACTCGAGGGCCCTCCTTCCCCGGGATCAACTATACCCTCGCACGGTCCGGGGGGAGAGGTTTCCGGCCGTCCTCTCCCCCGGCCGCGGCGCTTGCTTATAGTCCTCTGCCGATCATGTGCCGGCGGGTTCCGCAGACGGTGAACCCGAGCTCGATATCTGTCATCCCGGGCATTGGAGGCCGATGGCGGAGGAGAGAGTCGCCCCGGAGCGGCTGGACGGGTCCGAACAGGGCCCGGATGCCAGGTACTGCTACAGGTGCAAGAGCCTTCTCAAGCACCGCAGCGAGTGGTGCGGCACATGCGGGGCCGACCAGTTCTACCGCTGCAGGAGCTGCGGGCAGGTCTTCAGCAAGGCCAGGCACAGATGTCCCGAGTGCGGCGCCAGGCGCAGGCGGAGCTCCCACAGGAGCGGCATCTCGCGCGTCAGCACCTCCCCCGCCACGCTCGACTGGCTCAACAGGCACCGGCACATGCTGTTCTACGTCGCGGCGGGGGTGACGGGCGGGATACTCCTCGGCGCGATCATCAAGGCGCTCGCATCCCACTCCGGACCAGCCAACGAGCAGGGCTACAGCCTGACCTCGATCATGTACTGGCTCGATCCCTTCATCAGGGCGGCCCGGACTGTATGGCACCTCATCTCGGAGGCGGTCTCGGCGGTGTTCCGCTGGACCAGGGACCTCATCCTCAACAACTTCAAGACCACGGTGCTGGCATTCCTGGGCGGCCTCGCCGGCTTCATCGTCGCGATCCGCGACAAGAGGCGGCGGCACAGGAAGAGGAAGCACAGGAACGGCGGGGAGGCCCCAACTGAGGATACTGGGACAAAGGCTTAGCGACGGCTCGGTCGAGGTCGTCGAGGCTCCGGACCCCATGCTCCAGCCGGGTTCCGTGAGGGTGGCTACGGCGTTCTCCGCCGTGAGCCCGGGCACCGAGGGCGGCAAGGTCAGGGCCGGCCGCATGTCCCTGCTCGAGAAGGCCCACGCCAGGCCCGAGCAGGCCAGGCAGGCCGTCGGCATGGTCCGCACACTCGGCCTCGTGAACACGATCCGGAAGGTCAGGTCCAAGCTCGAGGGGGCGCAGCCCCTGGGATACAGCCTCTCGGGCCGCGTCACGGAGACCTGCGGCGACTGCGGAGGCCTCGCCCCCGGCGACCTCGTGGCCTGCGCGGGGGGCGGATACGCCAACCATGCCGATCAAGTCGTGATCCCCGTCAATCTCACGGCCAGGGTTCCCGCAACGGTCGGGCTGGAAGACGCCGCATTCACCACCCTGGGCTCGATCGCGCTGCAGGGAGTGCGGCTCGCCTCGCCGACACAGGGGGAATGCGCCCTCGTGATAGGCCTCGGGATCATCGGCCAGCTCGCCTGCCAGCTCCTCAAAGCCGGCGGATGCAGGGTCATGGGGGCCGACATCGACCCGGCGGCCGTCGCGCTCGCAATGTCGGCCGGCAGTGCCGACGAGGCCGTAGATTCCGGATCCGACGCGGTGTTGCCCGCCATCGAGGCCTTCTCCAGGGGCAGGGGCGTCGATCTGGTGCTGATCTGCGCCGGCACCGGCAGCAACGGACCGGTGGAACTCGCGGGCGCGGCCTGCCGAAGGAGGGGCAGGGTCGTGGCGGTGGGCGCCGTGGGGATGGACATCCCGCGCGAGGACTACTACCGCAAGGAGATATCCTTCACCGTCTCCTGCTCCTACGGCCCCGGGCGCTACGACCCCTCGTACGAGGAGGGGGGGATCGACTATCCGCTCCCCTACGTCCGGTGGACCGAGGGGCGGAACATGGAGGCCTTCCTCGATTCGGTCGCATCCGGTTCCGTAAGGCCCTCGTCCCTCGTCACGCACAGGTTCCGGCTCGAGAACGCCCCGTCCGCCTACGCCATGATCGCCGACGCATCCGAACCGTTCTGCGGGATCCTCCTCGAGTACCCGGCGGAACCGCAGGTGCGTCCGGGCGCGCCCGTCATCCTCGACGGCGGCAGGAAGGCCGCGGGTGGCGGGATCGGGGTGTCCTTCATCGGCACGGGCTCCTTCGCGCAGACCTTCCTTCTGCCGGTCATCACGAAGAACAGGAACGCCCGCCCGGAGGCCATCTGCACGAGGTCCGGCCTCACTGCGGCGGATGCAGGCAGGCGGTTCGGCTTCGCCAGGGCGGTGGGGACCCCCGGGGAGGTATTCTCGGACCCCGCCACCGACGCGGTCTTCATAGCCACGAGGCACGACAGGCACGGGCCCGGGACTCTCGCGGCGCTCTCGGCAGGCAGGCACGTCTTCGTCGAGAAGCCGCTCTGCCTCACGATCGAGGAGCTCGCGGCGATCCGGGACGAATACATGAGGACCGATGAGCCGCCGATACTCATGGTCGGCTTCAACAGGCGCTTCTCCCGAGCGGCCGCCATCGCGCGCGACTTCCTCCGCGAGACCGGGCAGCCCATGGTGATGAACTACACGGTGGCCGCGGGCAGGATCCCGCCCGACCACTGGACCCAGGACCCGGCGCAGGGCGGGGGCCGGATACTCGGCGAGGTCTGCCACTTCGTCGACCTCCTCCAGTTCCTCTGCGGAGGCGAGCCGGTCAGGGTGGCCGCCACCTCGCTCAGGCGCGACGACGCGGCGGTGCCCTCGCGCGACAACTCGGTCCTGCTCCTCGACTTCTCGACCGGCTCGGCGGGCACGATCTCGTATGTGGCCGATGCCTCGAAGAGGCTGCCCAAGGAGAGGATCGAGGTCTCGGCGGGCGGCAGGACTGCCGTCATCGACAACTTCGGCAGGGTGGACCTGTACGGCCCGTCTGGCAAGAGATCGGTGAAATGCCGCGGCAAGGGCCACGAGGAGGAGGTCGGCGCCTTCCTCGGATCTATCGCTTCCGGGGTCAGGCCAATCGACTTCCGGTCCGTGGCCGCGACCACCCTGGCCTGCATCAGGGCGGAGGAGTGCCTCGCCGCAGGCGGAGGAACCGCCGGGATAGACGCGGGCGCCTTCCTGGCAGCCGCCCGGGATGCATGACAGGATCTGACGCCCGGCGGACCGCGCTCGACATCCTCGCCCGGGAGAGGGCGTCCGGATTCAGCGGGCCCGACCCCTACGACGCCCTGTCGAGCCGGCTCCTCGCCCCACTCGTGAGGAGGTCGCGGCTCTTCCGCCTCGCGCTGACGCAGGCGGTCAAGCGCTGTCCGTTCGATCCCAGGCGCCTTCTCGGCATATCTCCTGGGAGGAATCCAAAGGCCCTCTCCCTCTTCCTCTCGGGCCTGTCCGACATGCCCGGTGATGATCCCGCGAGCGCGGCCCTGCTCGAGTCCCTGCTGCTGGCCTCGGCTTCGCGGCCCGACGGTTCGCCGGTCGCCCGGCCGGGCTCCGAGGGCCGGCCCGAAGCCTTCACCGACGGGATCGAGGCGGGATGGGGCTACGACTTCCCCTGGCAGGGGCGGGCTTTCTTCCAGCCGTCGGGCTTCCCGACCGTGGTCTGCACCAGCTTCGTCATCGACGCACTCTCGGACGCACGCTCGGAGTCGTACGGGGCCGCCCTCGGCTGTGCCGTGCGCTTCGTTCAGAACTCCCTGGAGCGCCAAGAGTGCGACGAAGGGATCTGCTTCAGCTATTCGCCGAGGGACGGGTCGAGGGTCTACAACGCCTCGCTCTTCGCCGCGAAGCTGCTCTCACGGGGTCATGCGGCGGGCCTCCCCGGCGGACTCGACGAAAGGGCATCCCGGGCTGCCGACTATGTCGCCTCCCGCCAGTCGCCCGACGGTTCCTGGGCCTACGGCGAGGCCCCCCACTGGCACTGGGTGGACGGCCTGCACACTGGCTTCGTGCTCGAGACGCTGATCTTCCTCGGGGGATCCCTGGGCTCGGAGAGATGGGACGGGGCGATAGAGAGAGGTCTTCGTTTCTATGCCTCGGAGCTCTTCGGGCCGGACGGCACCGCCCTCTACCATCCCGGGCGCAGGTATCCCGTCGATCCTCACACATACGCGCAGGGCATCCTCACCTGGCTCGCGGCGGGCAGAGCAGGATTCGACGTCGAGGTCGACCCTGCAGCCATCGCGGACAGGGCGGTCGAGCTTCTCTGGGACGGGCGCCGGAAGGGCTTCCTCCTGAGGCGGAACCGCCTCGACGCCTCGCGCACGATCCACACACGCTGGGCGCAGGCCTGGATGTTCCGGGCGCTCGCGGCCCTGTCACGGGCGGAGGCGGGATGAGGATCTGGTTCGACGCCGACAACGCCCCGCACGTGCCCGTGATGAGGCCGGTCGCCGCAGAGCTGACCCGCCTGGGCCACGAGGTGTTCTTCACGGCGAGGGACAGGGCCTCGACCTGCGAGCTGCTCGACCTCTACGGGTTGCAGTACATCCGCACGGGGGGCGGTTCGTCGAAGAGCAGCGCGGGCAAGGTGATCGGCACGCTCGCCAGGGCCCTGTCACTCGCCGCTGCCGTGCGCGGTCGCAGGCCGTCGCTGTCTTTCGGGCACGGCTCGCGCTCGCTGCCCCCCGCCTCGGTGATGCTGGGCGTCCCCTCGGTGACGATGTACGACTACGAATGGGTGAACCCGTCGATCTTCAACAGGCTCTGCCGCACCATCCTGCTGCCCGAGGCGGTCGGGATCGAAAGGGCCCGCGAGGCCGGGATCGACACCCGGAAGGCCCGGTTCTTCCCGGGGCTCAAGGAGGAGCTGTACCTGTCTGGCCGGGAGTTCGCCGGAACTCCCCGGGAGATAGCGGAGTTGACCGGCGGCGAACCCTATGTCCTTCTGCGCCCGCCGGCCGTCACCGCGCACTACCACAATCCCGAGAGCGAGAGGATCTTCCACGCCCTGCTCGAGAACCTCTCGAAGCGGAAGGGCACCCGCATCCTCTTCGTGCCGAGATCGGGCGACGACCCGCTGGCCGGGGCCGCGAGACTGGCCGGAGCCGTCGTGCCCGACCGCGTGCTGGACGGGCCCGACCTCGTCTGGAACGCCCTCGCGGTCGCGGGCGGCGGCGGCACGATGACCCGCGAGGCAGCCGTCCTCGGGGTCCCCTCGATCAGCTTCTTCATGGGCAGGCCGGGGCGCGTGGACGAGCACCTGGCCTCGCTTGGCCGCCTCGGGTTCGTCCGCGACGTCCCTTCGGCGCTCTCTCTAGACCCCGCGTCCTTCGTGCGGCTTCCCCGCATGGAGAACCCCGGCCTCCCGGCGGTCGTCGCGGAGCTGCTTCTGCGGTGATCCCTCTCTAGTCCGATCCGGGTTTCGTCGAGGTCTGCAGACAGAATGGGACTGCTGGTGAAACCCGGTCATGGCGGTAGCGCTGCGGTCCTCTCATCGCCCGCCATTCAGTTGAACCGGAAAGCTGGCGGGCGACTGTCGGACCTGCTCATCCCCGCGTTCGCGGGAATGAGCGAGTCAACAGCGTTCCGGAGTCGGGGGGACGTCGGAGACGGCGAAGGAGAACTTGCCGGAGCTGTTCACGGGGATGGAGGGGACGCAGACGACGTTGACCGACACCCCGGCGGGCAGCACCTCCAGGACCTCCTTCCGGAGGTTCTCCACGTCCTCGTCGTTGAAGCCGAGGTCGGGCACTATCCTGATGACCAGCTCCTCCGGGACCCTCTGGTAGATCTGAGACTGGCGGATGTGCGACATCCCCTTGAACGGGTATGTCAGGTTCGAGGCCGACAGGAGCGAGCCGTCGGGCATGACCAGGAGGTCCTCGACCTTGGTGTCGATGGCCTCGACCCTCGGAGATATCCTGCCGCACGAGCACTCCCCCTCGAGGAGGCGGGTCATGTCGCCGGTCCTGTAACGCAGCAGGGTGAAGCCCGTGTTGCTCAGCGACGTCCCGACGAGCTCGCCCGCTCCTCCGGGTCCGACGTCCCTTCCCTCCGGACCGAGGATCTCGAAATACGAGTTCTCCCAGTTCAGGTGCAGCCCGTTCCTGCACTCGAACTCGCTCGCCGAGACTACCCTCTCGGTCAGCCCGTAGTAGTCCCACAGGTAGCAGCCGAAGACGTCCTGCACGGCCTCGCGCTGGAAGTCGTGAAGGGGTTCGGCACCGAAGAAGGCACCCTTCATCCTGGCTGAAAGCCCGCGGCGCCGGAACGCCAGCGCCAGGGCGTAGAGCGCCGACGGATAGCCGGACAGAAAGGCTATCTGCTTCTCCTCCAGATATTTGTGATAATGGACGGCATTGTCGGGGGAGATGTGGTAGGTCGAGAGATAGGAGAGCCTGGCCGGCGGGCACTCCCTCCAGTACGGAGGGGCGGTCTGGTCGATCGGGACGATGCGGTGACCGCCCAGCATCGCCACCCAGTCGTGGCCGAACCTGCAGCCCACCGAGAGCCTGTGGCGCCAGATGAGGGCGCGCTCCATGTCCATGGACTCCCTGCTCCAGTAGACCCTGAGGGGCAGGCCGGTGGTCCCGCTGGTGCCGTGCTTCACGAGCCCCGCCGGATCGACGTCGATGGGGATGAAGTCGCCGGGGCGTTCGGCAACGGTGCGCTTGTCCAGTATGGGCAGGGACTTGAGCACGGCGACGGGGTCGCTGTCGACGGTTTGGGCGTCGGGGATCATGCCGTCGTAGAAGGGGGTGTTGGCTGCGGCCCCGAGGACTTCGGCCAACCTGCGGCGCCTGTAGTCCTCCATGTCGTCCGGCGGCCAGTACTGCATCTTCCTGAGCTTCAGGACCAGCTTGCGGAACCCCGGCGAGGATTCATGGTTCCACCTCACCGAGGATATGGCCGATACGGCGAGGTTCTGAAGCCTCACGGGAAGGGCCCTGTAGACGCTGTAGCTCAGCCCGGAGTACATCGGAACGGCATCCCCCCCCTCGAACGCCCCCTGAAGATGCACCCCGGAATATAGCGGGAGTTATCCTTTGCGCACTCTTGGCCCATATTCGTGGCATCGGGAGGTGGAGATGACCGAGTCTTGCCGTGTCGCGATCGCCAGGGCCGTGGAAGCCTCGTATCCGTCGACGCCCCCCTTCGACCCCGACACGGACTTCCCCGAATACCCCTGGGGAGCAGCCGGATGCGACGGGGCCAACCATGCCTATACCGCTGTCAGGGCAGCCCTCGCGGCTCTCGGGATGGACGGGGGGAACTTCGGCACCCCGGCCTGGAACCCTCTGGGGGAGGTCGTCCGCAGGGGCGACATGGTCCTGGTCAAGCCGAACCTCGTATGCGAGGCACGCGAGGGGCATCCGGACCAGTACGAGCAGATCGTCACCTCCGCATCGGTCGTGCGCGCCGTGCTCGACTACGTCCTGATCGCGCTGGGCGGCAGGGGCAGGGTCGTGATAGCCGACTCGCCCCAGACCGACTCGGACTTCGGCCTGACGGCCCGGAGGACGGGCCTCGCAGCCATGGTCGACACCATGCGTTCGAGGGCGGGGGTGCCCGTCGACCTCCTCGACCTCCGCACGGAGAGATGGATCGTGCGGGACGGCGTGTGCACCGGCAGCGTCAGACTCCCCGGCGATCCGGCGGGATACGTGACGACCGACCTTGCCGTATCCAGCCACTTCGAGGGGAGCCGGGGCTCCGCGTCGTTCTACGGCGCCGCATACGACACAGGGGTCACGAACCGGAGCCACTCGGGCGGGAGGCACGTCTACGAGGTCTCGGGCATGGCCCTCTCGGCCGACGTCGTGATAAGCATCCCGAAGCTCAAGACGCACAAGAAGTGCGGGATGACGGGATGCCTGAAGGGCATGGTGGGCCTGGCCGGCAACAAGAACATGCTGCCGCACTATCGCTTCGGCCCTCCCTCCGAGGGCGGCGACCAGTTCCCCGACGGCAGGCGCGGAGGAAGGCTCGAGAACCTCGCGGTGAAGGCCGCGAAGAGGATCGTGCTTTACGGAGGCAGGGTGGCCGGGACCGCGGCAAGGGTGCTCAAGCCTCTGGGATACGGCATCTTCGGGTCCACCCGCGAGGTGGTCAGGAGCGGCAACTGGCACGGCAACGACACTACCTGGCGCATGGTGCTCGATCTGGCGGCGATAATCACGTTCTGCGGGCGTGACGGAGTCATGGGCGACACCCCGCGCCGCAGGTTCTTCAACGTGGTCGACGGGATCGTGGGCGGACAGGGGAACGGACCCCTCGATGCCGATCCGGCGCCGTCGGGCGTGATCCTGGCGGGATGCTCTCCGCTCGCCGTGGATGCGGTCTCCGCCGCGGCGGCGGGCTTCGATCCGATGGACATCCCGCTGCTCAGGGGCGGGTTCGGGAGCCCCCTGGGTCTCGCCCCCTGTCCTCCCGGGGAGGTGGAGACCGTCTTCGAGAGCGACGGATCCCTGCTGACCGGCTTCGGCTCCTTCCCCCCGGTGTTCGAGTTCGAGAAGCACTTCGGGTGGCGGAATCCGAGGCAGGACAGATGACCGGAAACGGCCGGGCGGAGGCTGCCTTCTGAGAGTCCTGCTCGCCATAGACGGCCTCGGTCCGGGCGGGGCCGAGCGCCAGTTCCACATGCTCTGCGAAGGCCTCGCCGGGAGGGCCGAGGTTGCGGTCTGGGCGCTCCACGGCGGACCGTATGCCGGGGCGATCGAGGATCTCGGGATTAGGCTCGTGACCGCCCCGGGAGACGGAAGGGATCCATTCGGAGCCATACGATCCGCCTTCTCGTTCGCGACGGGCTTCCACCCCTCCGTGATACACTCATGGGGCTGGGTATCCGCCTCGCTGATGTGCCTCCCTTCCAGGGAGGCCGGTGTGGCGCACGTCACGGGCCTCGTCAGGATGGGCACGCTCCCCCGCAGGAAACGCGCGCGGCTGCTCCTGGCGGCGAGGCTCGGAGATCTCTGCACCGGCAACAGCGCGTCCGGGCTCTCGGCATGGAGGATCCCCGCGAGGAAGGCCAGGCTGATCAGGAACGGCTTCGACGCCCGCCGGGTGGAGGGCGTCCATGCATCTCCGGGTTCTCACGAACGCTTCACGTGCGTCATGGCCGGGTCGATGTCGGGCCACAAGGATTTCGCGACTCTGATAGACGCCGCGGCCATCCTCGAGAGGGGGTGTCCCGGGAGGTTCCGCTTCGACCTGCTGGGCGACGGGCCGGACAGGGAGATCCTGGAGGAGAGGGCACGCGCCGCCGGGTGCCTCCTGGCGGTGTGCTTCCATGGCCGGACTGCCGACTCCATGCGATATCTCGCCGAAGCGGACGCGGGGGTGCTCCTCTCGCCCCTCGGGGAGGGCATGTCGAATTTCCTGATGGAGTGCATGGCTGCGGGGCTCCCTGTGGTTTGCACCGATGGGGGGGGGAACTCGGAACTGGTGCGTGAATCACGGGACGGCTGGATGGTGCCGCAGAAGGATGCGGGGGCCCTGGCCGACAGGCTCGCGGCGATGGCGTCGGACCCCGGTCTCTGCGCCCGCGCCGGCGAATCCGGCAGGGCCAGGATCCTGGGCGAGTTCTCGTCCCGCAGGATGCTCGAGGCGACGCTCGGGGTGTACGAGGAGGCCATCGTCGGGAGGGCCCGGAATGGGAGCTGACAGACCCAGGATCCTAGTGGTCGGCAACAATTCCGGGGCGATGCACGGCTCGCTCGTGATGAACAGGTTCCTGGTGCGGGCTCTCCGCGATAACGGCTGCGAGGTGTCCATCCTGGACAGGGCCTTCTCCAGGCGCAACACGGAGATAGGCAAGATAAGGCTCCACAAGCTCGCGCGCGCCGCGGGGATGGGACTGGAGGCAGGCGCTCTGGGGCTCTCCGGCCGGTACGACGCGGCTTTCTATCTCCCCGCGTCCCTGCCGCCGGCCCTCACCTTCGACTACTTCTTCCTCCCTCTGCTCCGGCACCTGTCGCGCAACTGGATAGGCTACTCGCACATGGTGAGGTACAGGTCCCTCTCGCTGGGGCCGAACCGCTTCCAGGCCATGAATGCGGTGAGGTTCTGGAAGTCCTTCGACCGCTGCATCGGGCCGAGCGAGGCTGTCGCGGAGGATCTGAGGGCCGTCGGCGTCGCGCCCGGCCGGGTGCGGGTGCTGCTGAACTGCCTCCCCCCGGGCTGGAGGTATTCCGATCCCGCCGAGGTGTCCCGCAGGGCCCTCCTCGAACCGTCCTCCATCGTCTTCCTGTCGACCGTCAGGGCCCGCAAGGGGGTGTGGGACATCCTGGAGGCCTACCACCTCCTCGCATCCCGGCGGCCCTCGATGCCCCGGCTCGTCCTGATCGGCCCGGAGACGGAGGCCGGCATCTTCGCAGCCATCGGGAGATGGGTCTCGGAAAGGGGCCTGGACGGCTCGGTCGACCTGCGCGGAGAGCTCGGCCACGATGAGATCGAGGCGGGATTCGAGTCGGAGCCGTGCGTGTTCGTCTTCCCCACGAGGCGCGAGGAGGCGTTCGGCCTCGTCCTCGCCGAGGCCATGAGCAAGGGCGTGCCCGTGGTCGCCTCGAACATAGGGGCCATCCCCGAAGTGCTCGACGACGGGGCTGCCGGAATCCTGACCCCGTCGGAGGATCCCCCGGCCCTCGCCCGGGCGCTCGGGGGGATGCTGGACGACGCCGGTTCGAGGGAGGCGCTGGCGCTCAGGGGCCTCGAAGCCTCGAGGAAGTACTCCTTCGAGGCGTACTCCCGCAGCGTCGGCGAGGTGCTCAGGTGGGCAGGGATAGCGCCCGGCGGGCCCTCAGACCGACCCGGGACCGCAGATCCTCCTGAATAGCCCGTCCAGCATGGCGGCGGCCGAGGCGGCCGAGTAGGACTCCGCCCGGGCCCTGATCGCACCGCGGTCCCACCGTGCCGTCATCGCCCTCTCCATGGCCCGTGCCAGCTCCGCCGGGGATGCCGAGGGTCCGACCAGCATGCCGCAGGATTCGTCCAGCAGGCCGGGAACCCCGCCGACAGCCGTGGCGACGGAGGGCACACCAGCAGACATCGCTTCGAGGATCACCAGCGGCACCCCCTCGGCCGCAGAGGGCAGCACGAGGCAGTCGGAGGCCGCGTAGAGCGGGGGCATGGCGCCCGGGCCGAGCGCACCGGCGAACACGGTTCTCACGGATCCCGGCGAGCCCGCCGCCCTGCGCGCCAGGTCGTCCCTCCTCGATCCGTCCCCCGCGATGACCAGCCAGGGAGAGCCGTCGAGCAGTGCGAACGCGTCGACGAGCAGGTCCACCCTCTTCACGTCCTCCAGGCGCCCGGCGAAGCAGAAGAGGAAGGCGTCCGGGGGTATCCCCGCCCCCTCCCTGAAGCTCCTGCGCCCCTCCCCCGAGGGCGAGAACAGACCGGTGTCCACCGCGTTCGGCAGCAGCGTGACCCGTTCACGGGGGACGCCCCACCGGACGTTCTCCTCGAGGCATCTGCCGTCGATGGCTATCACGTGGTCGACGGACCTGTGCATCCAGCCCAGCACGCGGCCGTATGCGGCGGGAAGCCCGAAGCGCCTGCCGATGCGGAAGGTGGCGTAGGTGAGGGGATTCTCCGAGCCGTGCTGGTGGTGCACGAGGCGCCACTTCGCGATCCCGAGAGACCGCAGGAGGCACAGCAGCATGGAGGCCTCGTTGCTGTGCGAATAGACGAGGCCGGGCTCCAGCCTGGACAGCGTGCGCAGGCGCAGCAGCAGTCTGGCGGGGAAGACGATCCTGTGGGGGAGCCTGCACCCGGCCAGGGACGGACCCAGGCGGGACGGCCCGCCCTCCGCATCCGGCGAAGGGGTCAGGAGGGTCCAGCTCCGGGGCATGTGCGCCGAGAGGGCCCTGAGGTATCCGCTCACGCCCCCGACGGCCGCCCCGTCGGAAGGCGAGGCTTCGGCGAGCACGACGACCCGGGGGCTGTCAGCGCTCCGGGTCACGGCCCCCCGGGGATGCGGTCCCGGCCCTGGCGCCCGAGGCCGCGTCGGCCTTCGATATCGCCCAGTCGACCCAGAGATCCTGGGGCCAGGTATGACCCTCCACGAACCTCAGGCAGCCGGGGGATTCGAGCCTCCAGTATCCGGCGACCCCGTGGACGGCGGAGTCGGAATAGCCGTAGGACATCTCGGAAACCAGCATGCGTCCGTCGCGGAAGAGGATGTCGTAGGCCATGGAGTCGAAGCCGAAGCGCCTGTTGATGCCCAGGCAGGCCAGCATGGCCTCCTCCGGCACGGGCCTGTCGTAGTCGATCCTGCCGCTGCCGCTGGCGCGGAAGTCGCCCGGCCGGTTGTTGCGCCAGAACCCTGTCGCGAAACTGTCGCCGATTGCTGTGATGCGAAGGTCGGCATCGTTGCCGGGGACGAACTCCTGCCAGTACGCGACGCCGAACGGCTGCTCGCCCCTCCGGCGCCTCCGCAGGAAGTCCGCGAACCAGTCCCTCCCGATGCCGGAAGCCAGCCTCGAGAGCCTGCCGCGCCCCCCGGCCGCCGTCCGGTCCCACAGCGTCAGGCTGAAGGCGCGGCGGACGATGCCCATGAGCTCCTCCCTGCTGCGCACCGCCCTGACGTTCACGCTCCCCGCCCCGGCCGAGCCCTTGAGGACCACGGGGAACTCCTCCAGGCCGGCCTGCTGAGCCGCCTCGTCGTAGTCGAAGGTGACGAAGGTCCGCGGAGTGGGTATGCCCGCGAGGGACAGCAGGTAGCTCTGGGCGGCCTTGCTCTCGAAGTGCCAGACCGTCTCGAAGCCCGGGACGACCGTCAGCCCCGCGTGATGCTCGAGGAAGTGGATCTTCTCCTTGACGTATCCCGCGAATTCATGGCCCATGTAGGGAGGCTTCCAGATCACCAGGGTGGCTCCGGCCACCCGGGCGAGCCAGTCGCTCCTGTCCAGGTTCACGAACCCGTACTCCAGTCCGGGGCGATCGAGGGCCCGGCGCTCGACGGCTTCGGCGAACCTCCGGTGCCATCCCCCCCTGTCGGTCCCGATGGCTATCTTCAGAACCTGTTCCCCCAGTCGGTAGGGATCGTGCAGCCGGCCCCCCTGCGGGACCGGTTCGATTATGCAGACTGCGCGCCCCCGGGGGTATCGACGGTCTGCCGGAGGGCCTGTGACGGGTCTAGCCTGCGCCCTTTCGATGGGCATGCCGGAAACGGAGTGGTACTCCCGCGAGGCGCTCGCCCGGCTCGTCCGCGAGGCGGCTGCAGGTGCCTCCGGCGGGCAGCCCCTCCGCATGGCCCCCGGCTCCAGGGTGCTCATCAAGCCCAACTGGGTCTACCACAGAAACGCCTCGGGCGGCGGGGTCGACTGCATGGCGACGCATCCGGAGTTCGTGCTGGCCGCGCTCGGCCTCGTGCTGGAGTCCGACCCTTCGTCGGTGGTCATCGGAGACGCACCCGTGCAGGGCTGCATCTGGGATTCGCTCGTCACTCCGGAGCTGCGGGACCGGATCGCCGGGGCGGCCCGGGGCCGCAGGGTCGATGTGATCGACTTCCGACGCACCATCATGCGGGGGGCGGGGCTCGATGCGGGCCATGACCGGGATGTCCGTCCGGAGGACAGGTTCGTGCTGTTCGACCTGGGGTGCGACAGCCTGCTCGAACCGGTGTCCAGCCCGCCCGGGCGCTTCAGGGTGACGATGTACGATCCCGGTCTGATCTCCAGGAGGCACTTCCCGGGCCGGCACCAGTACCTGATCTCGAAGGAGGCCCTGGAGTCCGACGTCATCCTCAGCCTGCCCAAGCTCAAGACTCACCGGAAGGCGGGCATAACCGGCGCCCTCAAGAACCTGGTGGGACTCAACGGCAACAAGGAATTCCTGCCGCACCACAGGAAGGGCGGAGCGCGGGACGGGGGCGACTGCTACCCCGGCCGGTCGGTGCTCAAGTCCATCGCGGAGAACCTGCTCGACGCCTCCAACCGGAGGATCGGGCGGCGGTCCTTCCCCGCCATGCTCGCAGGCGTGAGGATCGCGCTCGAACTGCAGAGGCTCCTCCACGGCGAGGCCGAGATAGACGGAGGCTGGTCGGGGAATGACACGGTCTGGCGCACGGTGCTCGACATAGACAGGATCGCCCTCTACGGGAGGATCGACGGGACGATGGCCGACGTCCCGCAGAGGAGGGTCGTCAGCCTGACCGACGCGCTGGTCTGCGGCCAGGGCGACGGGCCGATGATGCCCGACCCCCTCCCGCTGGGTTTCGTCACGTGCTCGGACAGCCCGGTGGACGCCGACATCCTGCACTGCCGGCTTCTGGGCTTCGATCCCGGCCTGATCCCGATGGTCCGGGAGGCTTCGTCGGGCTTCAGATGGCCCCTGCCGTCGGGGGAGGGCATCCCGGAGATCCCCGGCGCATCCGGCGGCGTGGCTCCCATCGAGGCGGTCCCCCCCAGGGCTGTCTCTTATACACATCTCCGAGC